>VSJD01000102.1 GCA_008636095.1 Kiritimatiellota bacterium
AAATTCGAAAAGACGCTCACCCAGGGGCTGGAAGAACTCGACAAGGTCCTGGCACAGATTAAGACCCACAACCAAACCGCGCTGGCGGGTCGCGTCGCATTCCGGCTGTACGACACCTTCGGGTTCCCCGTCGAGTTCACGGAAGAAATCTGCCGCGAGCAGGGACTGACCGTGGATAAAGCGGGTTTTGACAAAGCCTTTGCCAAGCACCAGGAGGTGTCCAAGCAGGGGGCCGACAAGATGTTCAAGGGCGGGCTGGCCGATAACTCGGCGGCCACCACGCGCCTGCACACGGCCACGCATCTCCTGCACAAGAGTCTGCAAATCGTACTCGGCGCGCACGTCAAGCAGAAGGGCTCCAATATCACGGCCGAACGTCTGCGGTTTGATTTTTCACATCCCGCAAAGTTGACGCCCGAAGAACTCTCCCGGGTGGAGGTACTGGTCAATGAGCAGATTCAGAATGCCCTGCCGGTCACCATGGAGGTGATGACCCTGGAGGAAGCGAAGACATTGAACGCCACGGCCCTTTTCGCGGCCAAATACGGCGAACAGGTCAAAGTTTTTTCCATCGGCGGTTTTTCGAAAGAAGTTTGCGGCGGGCCGCACGTACTGAACACCGCCGAGCTCGTCCGCTTCAAAATCCAGAAGGAAGAAGCTTCCAGTGCCGGCGTCCGCCGCATCCGCGCCGTGCTGGGGTAAGCGCCCAACTAATCTTTATTCGACGTTCGACTCGCCTGGGCGAAGCGCTCCGGCGGAGCCTGGTGTTGGATGTTCGGCGTTTTCTTCATCGGTAATTCCACTTTCCCCAGCGTTTCATCCATGAAGCCCTGGAGATCGTACAGGTTTGCGAAGATGGCAAATGTTGTGATCGAAATGAGTTCAGAGCCTTTCAACCATTTTTGCTCCACTTGCGCGGAGCTGATCGTTTCCAGCTCGAAGGCGCCCATATCGGCATCGGAATTGAAAATACTGTAATTATCGGCGGCAGAGGCCGGGCCCTGGGGCTGGTCGTTGTCGGCGATATTGAAGTAAAGGCCGCCGGCTATACTGCAATTTTCGCGTAAACAGACCAGGCGCCGGGAGAGATCGTAAAATCCTATGAACCGCGCGCCGGCCGCCTGTCGAATGCCGATCTGGCCCTTGCGCCGGGCATCCGTTTTGTAAGTGAACCCCTGGGGGACATACGCGATGCGCTCGCCGGGGTGCTCGTAAAAATCAAAATTTATGGCTTGCTCCGGATGGACCACGGCACAGAACGATATCGTCTGGTCGGTGCCCTCAAATTGTTCGAGGGTCCAGCTGGCGAGTAGCGCCGCATCCACAGGTACCCTGTTCAGAACGGTGAACGTATCGGTTGTCTGGTACGAAAGAAATCCTTCCAGGTGGTATCGCTGAAGGCCGAGGGGCGGCTTGGAAATAAGCCGGAAGGCCCTCTGCATGCGGGTTTCAACCTTGGTTCCGACGCGGTTGACGAGCGCAATCTGTTTCTGCAGGACGGCCGCGCGGGCGTTATGGGCACCGACCTGGAACGGCTCGGCATTGATGCAAGGCTGGACATACCATTCGTTGACGCGATAATTAAATCCGAATTTGCCGCCTTCCGGGGCGGGCCAGAAGTTCCCGCCGCCGAAATTTGCGAACGGCTGGTCCGGATGGAGCGCCGCATTCAGGTCGATCCGGTGCAGGGAATGGCCGCCGATTTCGCCGAAGACCCGTCCGCCCATGTCCGGACACAGCACGCATGCGGCTTCCTCGTTCTGAAATACAAGGACCGCGTCTTTCTTGATCCGTACAAGTTCCTGGAATTTGTTGGCTGCCATCGTGATTGCCTTTTGGTTATGCCGTTTCACTGCATGCGTCAGGTGAATTAGGCCCACAGAGCTGGTATCTATTTTACCTCTCCTTGGGGAGAGGTCGATTCTGATCGGGTGAGGGGACTGTAACTTAACAGACGTCCCCTCACCCTAACCTCTCCCAAGGGAGAGGGAATATACCCTGGTATTTAATTATCCGTTGCAATTGCGGGTCTTGTTTTCCGGTGTTTTTTGGCAAAATCTAATCCTATCGTCGGCACAGGGCAAGCCAAATGTTAGAGAACGAATGATTTCCACCCGCAAATCGAGCGCTTGACGAAGGCGAACGGCGAATGGCAGAATGGGCGCATAACAGCCGACGGACAGGGACGAAAGGAAGCTTGTGGGACTCAACCGTAAAGAAAAACTGGAACGCTATTTTCTCTCCGTGATCAACGGCCAGCGCCAGGGGCGCGGGGCCGATTGTCTGCGCGCCGTGCTGAAGCATTTGGCGCGCATCTATGAAGCGGTGGTGGCTTGCCGCCACTTCCTGTTCGACAAGGGCATTTTCCGTCACCACACCCTGGGCTGCCAGGTGATCAGCATCGGCAACCTGACGGTGGGCGGGACCGGCAAAACCCCGGTGGTCGAAGTATTTGCCCGCGCGCTTCAGAAAGAGGGCCGCACGGTGGCCGTGCTTAGCCGCGGCTATAAAAAAGTCGAACATTCATTCTGGAAACGCCTGGCGGATCAACTCACCGGCCGCGAGCGGCGCCGTGCGCCGCGGGTCGTCTCCGACGGCAACGAGCTCCTGCTGGATTCCGCCATGAGCGGCGACGAACCATACATGCTGGCCGCCAACCTCCGGAACGTGGCCGTGCTCGTGGATAAGGACCGCGTGAAGAGCGGGCGCTATGCCATTGACAAACTGCATTGCGACACACTGATCCTGGACGACGGATTCCAGTACCGCTCATTGAAGCACCGGATGGAGATCGTGCTCGTGGACTGCACGAACCCGTTCGGCAACGGCTACTGCCTGCCCCGCGGGCTCCTGCGCGAATCCATTGGCAACATCCGGCGGGCCAATTTCATTTTTATAACCAAGTCCACCGGTAAGGACACGGATGCGCTCAAGGCCCGCTTGCGGGCTTTGAATCCGACAGCTGAAATTTCGGAATGCGCCCACCGGCCAAAATACCTGCAGAACGTCTATACCGGCGAGCGACGAGCCCTGGATTTTCTGAACGGGCGGGCAGTGGCGCTCATTTCCGGCATTGCCAGCCCGGAAGGTTTCGAGTCTGAAATCATCCGGCGGGGCGGTATCCTGGTCTATTTGAAACGCTACGCCGATCACCACCGCTACACCCAGCAGGAAATCATCGACCTTATTAACAAGTCCAAAAAACAGCAGGCATCCGTCATCCTCACAACGGAAAAGGACGCCGTGCGCTTCCCAAAAATCGAGCGGCAGGATGTGCCGGTCTATTTCCTGCGCGTGGAAATCGAGCTCCTGAGCGGGGTGGAGGACTTTTATGCGTGCATCTCTCGAATCTGCTTCCGGTGAACGCATGCCTTGCGCGCCCGGGGCGGTCACGTTGATCGTCGGCGTCAACTGGCTGGGCGACAGTATCATGACCATGCCGGCCATCCAGGCTTGGCGCCGCGCCCATCCGGCCGCGCGGCTGGTGATGCTGGTCAAGCCTAAACTGAAAGCCCTGTGGACCCTGCACCCCGCCGTGGATGAAGTCTGGGCGTTGCCGTCGGGCGGCCGGGCCCTGACGGCTATGGTCCGGGCGGCGCGCGCGAAAGAATTCGAAACGGCGTTTGTTTTACCCCACTCGTTCCGTTCGGCCCTGGTTCCATTCCTGGCGCGCGTGCCGCGTCGGATCGGTCCACCCGGCCACGGACGCGATTGGATGCTGACCGACGTGGTGCCTCCCCGGCAAGGAGCGGAGCGCGTACACCAGTGCTTTGAATACGCGGGCTTCCTGGGCGTGGAAGTCGGGAACGAAGCGCCGCGCCTGCGGCTGACGCCGGAGCTGACGGCACGGGCCAAAGCCCTGCTGGGTGAATCCACCCTGCTGGGCGCATCCGGGACAAACTGGCAATCGCCAGACCGGCAATCGCCAGACCGGCAATCGCCGGGCCGGCAATTGCCGGGTTGGATCGCCGTGATGCCCGGCGCCGCCTACGGCCCAGCCAAGCGTTGGCCGGCCGAACGGTTTGCGACGGCCGGTCGGCTGTTGAAAGATCGGTTGAAATGTAATATAGTGGCAATCGGTTCGGCGGAGGAACGCGCGTTGTGCGCGATCGTCGCGCGCGACGCGGGGCCGGGATCGTTAAACCTGGCGGGCGGGACCACGCTACCGGAGCTGGCGGCCGTGCTGGCACAGTGCCGGCTGGCCCTGACCAACGACAGCGGCGGGATGCATTTGGCCACGGCGATGGGTATTCCCGTGACCGCCGTGTTCGGTATTACGGATCCGGCCCGGACCGGCCCCCTGGGCTCGGCTGCGCGGGTCATGCAGGAGAGTGCACACCGGAGCCGTGATATCCGGCGGGATTCTCCCGAAGCACGCGCAAGTCTGCTCCGAATTACCCCGGAACAGGTAGCCGAAGCGGCAATGGAGTTGATGAACCGATGACAGACGACAGACGACGGACGACAGACCAAATAAACTGAATTACGAACAACTATAGATATTCAGATTATTTCCCGCCAGAGGCGGGTCTGCCCAAAGCATGAAACCACAAGAACGCAAAGAGCACAAAAACGAAAGAATATGTTTTTACGGGACCCTTGCGCCATTTTCTCTGCCGATCTTTGCGGTTAATTTGTGAATAAATCCCATGCGTGATAAAATTTCAGCCTGTTTGACAGTCGGCAACGAGGAGAGCAACATCCGGCGGTGCCTGGAAAGCCTGAAATGGGTGGACGAAATCGTAGTGGTGGATAGCTTCAGCAAAGACCGCACGGTGGATATCTGCAAGGAATATACCGACCGCGTCTACCAGCACGAATGGCGGGGGTACGTGGGGCAAAAAGAACTCATTAAAAAAATGGCGCGCCACCCCTGGATCCTGTTCATTGACGCCGATGAAGAAGTATCGCCCCAGCTGCGCGACGAAATTCTGGCGGAATTTGAAAGCGGGCGTAACCGCCAATACGTGGGCTATGAATTTCCACGCAAGGTATTCTTCCTGGGCCGGTGGATTACCCACGGGGAATGGTGGCCCGATATCAAGATGCGCCTCTATCGCAAGGACAAGGGCACCTGCACCGGACGCGAACCGCACGACCACGTCGTCGTGGATGGACCGATTAAACGGCTGAAAGGCTGTTTGCACCATTATACCTATGATGATATTTCCGACCAAATCCTAACGATGAACCGCTTTTCGACGATTGCCTCGGCCGGCCTGTATGAAGAGCGGCGTAAATTTTCCGGCATCGATCTTTTGTTCCGGCCCGCTTTCCGGTTTTTTAAAGGCTACTTCCTGAAACGCGGGTTCCTGGATGGCTATAGCGGGTTTATTATCGCCATGCTGAGCGCCTCCGGTGTGTTCTTTAAATACACAAAGTTATGGGAGCGTATTCATGTCATGCCGCCTTCGCCGGCGGTAGCCAACGGCTCGGGCGAGGGTGAAACGCCGCCCGCCGCACCGGTAAACAAAGGCTAACCCGGCAACGCGTAGGAATTTTCCGCCCTTGGCGGATCCGCCTACGGCGGACAAAACATAGCGGTTCTTACCTGCCCGCAATGCTACGCATAGCGTTGCAGGCGGGCGAACCGCAGCTACACCAGCCCAGTGTAGAGGCTCGTGAGAACGGCATAGTTGCCGGCGGCCTAATTTAATCCGGAGGATGACTGGTTTTGGACAAAAAAAAGATCATACGCTCGGCCGGCGTGGTTGGTTTTTTCATTTTACTCAGCCGCGTCTTTGGCCTGGTCCGTGAAATGGCCATGGCCGCGTTTTTTGGCAGTTCGCTTGCCATGGATGCCTTCGTCGTGGCCTTCCGAATTCCCAACCTCTTTCGCAGTTTGTTCGGCGAAGGGGCTCTATCTGCAGCGTTTGTGCCGGTTTTCACTGAAACCCTGGAAAAACAGGGCCGCGAAAAAGTCTGGCCGTTTGCCGCCAACATGTTCTCGTTCCTGAGCCTGACGCTTGCCGCACTCGTGGCGACGGGAATTCTGCTGGCTTCCCTGGCGCTCGTAATCATGCCGCTCAGTCCGCGGATCGTATTGATTCTTGATCTCCTCCGGATCATGTTGCCTTACATGTTCTTCATTTGCCTCACGGCGTTTTTCTCGGCGATCCTCAATTCCCTGCGGCGTTTCATGCTCCCGGCAGCCACCCCCGTGGCCATGAACATTATCATGATCGCCGTTCTGTTCCTCGTCTGCCCCTTCTTGCCGGCCTCAGGGGATTGGCGCATTAAGGCGGTAGCCTGGAGTGTCGTCGCCGCCGGCATCATCCAAGTCATCATGCAGTTACCCCAGTTGGCCCAGTACGGGTTCCGCGTGCGCCTCTCGATGGACTGGCGGGATCAGCGTGTACGGCGCGTTTTGCAATTAATGGGGACTACCATCATCGGGGTCGGTGTCACGCAGGTGAATGTGCAACTCAATTCGATCGTGGCCGTCCTGATCGGACCGGGGAGTCCTTCCTATCTGTATTATGCCGAACGACTGATTTATCTTCCCCTGGGTATTTTTGCCACGGCACTGGGCACAATTCTACTGCCGACTTTTTCCGGTCACATGACGCAAGGACGGACCGATCTTATCCGCGACACATTAAACCATTCACTGCGCCAACTGATGTTTATCATGCTGCCGGTTGCCGTGGGCATGTTCGTGCTGGCCAAACCCATTGTGCGGCTGGTGTATGAACGCGGCGCTTTTTCGGCCTTTTCCACCGATATGACCACGCTGGCCGTCCAGTGTTATGCGCCCGGCCTGGTCGTGTTCAGTCTGCTGAAAGTGCTGATCCCTGTATTTTACGCCCAACAGGACATGAAAACACCGATGAAAATCGGCTTGGCCTGCACCGCGCTGAACGTGGCACTGATGCTGATTCTCATGTGGCCGATGAAACACGCCGGCATCGCACTGGCCACGGTACTTTCTTCGGGTGTCCAGGTCGTGATCATGGGTGTCCTCGTGCACCGGCGCCTCGGTTCGCCAGGCTGGCGCAACATTTTCAGCGCCGTGGGCCGGATGGCGGTAGCCGCCGCCGTCATGGCGCTGGCGGCGCTTTGGGTGTATCATGGTCTCCAGCCCGACTCCCCGCAGATTTGGGCCTGGCTGAGCGCCCAGCACGGACTGCTCCGGCAACTTGTGCCGCTCGGACTTAGTGTAGCCGCCGCTGTCCTGGTCTATGGTGCGGCCGCGGCCGCCTGCCAATGTTCCGAACTGGGCGAATTCTGGGCAGCGCTCCGCCATCGAAGCACGGCCAAGCCGGAAGACAGATGACAGACGACGGACGACAGCCTGCCCTGCGAAGCCTTGGCGAAGCAGGGACGCCGGACGCCAGAAAGCTGCCGGCTGTTGACCATAGACTTCAGCCCGAACAAATTGTTCTTACTGATCTCTGATTTCTGATCTCTGACCTCTGATTAAAACCATGCTCCCCGACATCATCAAACGCAAACTGCGGGAATTACCGGACAAGCCGGGCTGTTACCTGATGCGCGACCGGCATGGCCGGATTATCTACGTCGGCAAGGCCGCTTCCCTGCGCCACCGGGTTCGGTCTTATTTTCACCGCGCCACGCTGAACCGGGCCGACCCCAAGATCCGGGGCTTAGTCAAAAGCATTGCCGACCTGGATATCATCGTCCTGCGCAGTGAGGCGGACGCCATCCTGACCGAAGGCAAGCTGATCAAGGATTACCGGCCGCGCTATAACACGCTCTTCAAGGACGATAAACGCTTTCCGCTCCTGCGCATCGAACGCAACCAGCCGTTCCCGCGCATCCGGCTGTGCCGCTTTCAACGCAACGACGGCGCCTCCTATTTTGGGCCTTACACCTCCTCGGCCGCGGCGCGCGCGGCGCTGGAATTCGTGGAAAAACATTATGGCTTGCGTAAATGCGCGCCGCTCATACCCGGAGCAAGCCATCATACACACTGCATTAACGATATCGTTCGGTTCTGTGCCGCGCCCTGTATCGGCAAAACGACACCGGCTGAATACCGCCGGCGGGTTGAGCAAGCCTGTGCCTTCCTGAGCGGCGAACTTCCCGCCGTGCTCAAGGAAATGCAATCCGCCATGGAAGCGGCGGCCCAGGCTCTGAATTTCGAGAAGGCCGCCGCCCTGCGCGATACCTTGCGCCTCCTGCGCCTGGCGGTAAAACAGCGCGCCCATATTGGCCGCTCCTCCGGTCGGGATGCCGACTCCAATCGGGAGTCCGAATCCGGACGGGAGGCCGACTCCAGTCGGGATACCGACACCAGTCGGGATACCGACACCGGTCGGGTAGCCGACACCGGCCGGGCGGGCATACAGGTTCTTGGAAAAACGCTGGGGCTTAACCGGCCTCCGCGCTTGATTGAAGCCTACGACATTTCCAATATCTCCGGCACACTGGCGGTCGGTAGTCTGGTCGTGGCAGTGGACGGCATTCCAAAGCCCGCGCGGTACCGCCGGTTCCGGATCAAGACCCTGCAGACCGCTGACGATGCCCGCATGCTGGCCGAAGTCATCCGCCGCCGGTTTGTGCGGTTAAAGCAGGAAGGCACGCACCTTCCGAACCTCGTGCTCGTGGATGGCGGACTCATCCAACTGCGCGCCGCCGAAGCTGAGTTGGCCGCTCTGGGCCTCGCCGAAATTTCCGTAGCCGGGTTGGCAAAACGGTTTGAAAAAATTTTCTTTGGCCGGCGGATACTGGTATTGACCGCCGATTCACCCGCGCTGAAAGTGCTTCAGCGCCTGCGGGACGAAGCTCACCGGTTTGCGTTGACTTATCACCGGAAATTGCGCGCCCAGCGCATCCGGGAATCCCGGCTGGACGATATCCCCGGCATTGGCGCCATCCGCAAACAGGCGCTTTTGCACCATTTCGGCTCCGTCGCCCGCCTGGCCCGCGCCCCCGAATCGGCTATTGCCGAGTTACACGGCGTCGGCCCGGCCCTGGCGCATTTGATCAAGCAGGCGCTTTCCGGATAACGGGGTAAATAAGTAAACGCCCAATGTCGGAGAACGTCTCGCGCACCGCAGGACAAGCTCACAAACCGGTCCGGGGTAATTCAGGAAAAACAGGGCACGAGCGATATGGCGGACAAATACCTATTGACAAAACATGCGTTACAGCGTATGTTTTGTCGTATTACAAAGACCACACGAGCAAGGAGGAAATGCGCTTATGAGCAAAATTATTTCCATGCAGGACATGCGTCTCTCGCTGGCGAGCATCGCCAATCGGGTTCAGGCCGGCGAAACATTTATTGTCGTCCGCAGTTCGAAACCGGTATTTAAGATCATTCCGCCTTTCGAAAAGACCAAGCTCTCCGGCAGGCGCCTTGGGTCATTGGCGGAAATCACGGACAAGTTGGATGCGGTCGAGGCTTCCTATGATCTCTCCGCAGACGACCTGGACGGGATCATTCATGAAGCCCACGCGGAATATGGAAGAAAATGAAACGCGTTGTGTGCGATACGAACGTGATTCTTTCAGGCATGCTCTGGAACGGCGCGCCGCGGCAGATGTTGACCCGCATCGAACAAGGCAAACACACCCTTTTCACAAGCCGCGTTCTGCTGGATGAACTCGATCGGGTTCTGAGATACCCCAAGTTCACAACCATATTCGCAAAGGCCGGCTTGGGCCGTCAGGACATCCTCCGTTGGATGGTGCGGAATTCGACCATCGTCATGTCCAAGCCCCTCGATCATCCAGTCATTCTGGCCGACCCGAGCGACGACTGCGTTCTGGCTTGTGCTGTATCGGCCTCGGTAGAGGCGGTAGTTTCCGGTGACAAACATCTTCTCGATATCCATTCGTTCCGGGGAATTCCAATTCTGACTACAAGCCGGTTTC
>VSJD01000112.1 GCA_008636095.1 Kiritimatiellota bacterium
TCGTTCATTTTGCTTTCCTTTTCACCGGAACCATCGGGAGCAGGCGGCCACGTTACATACAGGCATACGGGGTGTTTAGCCCCACGTGGGTGATGTCCGCCGGCGCTCAGACACTGAATCGGAGAGCAACTCCATTGCAATCCTCGAGCGTCTCCCGTGTCGCCCCAGTGAGTGTTTTCACTTTCACCCACTGGCCGTATACGATGCTCCCTTGGTTCCATTTTTTCCACTCTTTTTTGAACCCAAGAGACCACATTACCGACACTGATTTCACGGATATAAGGATTAAGTGCCGTCTCGTTAAATCATTCTATATCAGTGCTATCCGTGCCATCCGTGGTAAAATTCTTGTTTTTTGTGGTGGTTCCCAAGGCATTAAGGTGCGACGAGTATGCGGAAAGTAGTTATCACCGGAATCGGGGTTGTTACGCCCTTGGGTTGCGACGTCAAGCGTTTCTGGGAACGCAACGTGGCGGGCGTTTCCGGTGTCCGGCGCGTACAGCAGTTTGACGCGTCGCCCCACCCCTCCCAAATTGCCGGCGAAGTCGTCGAATTCAATCCGAACGACTTCTTAAGCAAGAAAGACCAGCGGCGCTCGGACCTGTATTGCCATTATGCCATGGCCGCCGCCAAAATGGCCATAGTGGATGCCGGCCTGGAACCGGCCCGGGCAGATTCCGACCGCGTGGGAGTTATCGTGGCTTCCGGCATCGGCGGCCTGCAATCCCTGCAGGTTCAGCACCGGATCCTGATGGAAAAAGGCCCGGAGCGTTGCAGTCCGTTCATGATCCCGCAAATGATTTGCAACATGGCCGCCGGCCTGATTGCCATCGAGTTCCAGTTTAAAGGACCGAATTATTCGGTTGTCTCTGCCTGTGCTTCGGCCAGCCACGCGCTGGGCGACGCCATGCGGCTCATTCAATACGGCGATGCGGACGTAATGATTACCGGCGGCTCCGATGCCGGCATCTGCTCCCTGGCGTTCGCCGGTTTCTGCGCCCTGCGCGCGTTGAGCACGCGCAACGCGGAGCCCGCAAAAGCCAGCCGCCCCTTCGATAAGGAGCGCGACGGCTTCGTCATCGGCGAGGGCGCCGGTATTTTGGTGCTCGAGGAACTGGAGCACGCCCGCAAGCGGGGCGCGCCGATCTATTGCGAACTTTCCGGCTATGGCGCCACGTGCGACGCCTTCCATGAAACCGCGCCGGACGAGGATGGCGATGGTGCCGCGCGCGCCATGCAACGGGCCATCCAGGATTCACACGCCAATGCCGACGACGTGGATTATATTAACGCCCACGGCACCAGCACAATGCTCAATGACCAATGCGAAACACGGGCCATTAAACGGGCCCTGGGCGAAAAGCAAGCCCGCCAGGTCATGATCAGCTCGACCAAATCCATGACCGGCCATCTGCTGGGCGCCGCCGGCGCCGTGGAGGCCGCCATTTGCGCCCTGGCAGTCAAGCATGGCATCGTGCCGCCGACCATCAATTATACCACACCCGATCCGGAATGCGACCTGGACTACGTCCCCAACACGGCGCGCGAGAAAAAAATCAGGCTGGCCCTGAGCAATTCAATGGGCTTTGGCGGCCACAACGCCGCGCTGGCCTTCCGGCCCATCTGAGACTCAGGTGTTCAGTGTTCGGCGTTCAGTCATTCCATAAAGTATGGATGTATGGGGGTAGTCGCATTTTTTAACACTCCCACACGCCGTCACGCCCATACGCCCGTACAATTTGATTCCATGCACATCCCCTTCAAACCCGTTATTTCTTTCTGGCAGGTGCTTGCCCTGGCCGTGCTATTCCTGACCGTGGGCATCTGGCTGGCATCGGCATTGAGCGTGCTGATCATGAATTGCGCCCATGCCTGGGGCGGAGTTACCGGCGCCTACCTGATCGAAGAAGGCGCCGACAAAGTCATGCGCCGCTGTCTGCTGGGATTTTCCATTGCCTTTCTGATGATATTCCTGTGGCGTGCAGGATGGCGGGGGTGGAAGGATTGTGGATTCACGACTACCGACCCCAACTGGTCATGGCGAGCGTGGCACACCGGCCTGTTGAACGGCCTGATCCTGGGCATCCTGACCATGGGCGTGGTGGGTGGAATTACTATTCTGGCCGGAATTCATCGCCTGTATATCACCATCAGCCTTACATCCATGCTGATCAAAGTTTTAGCTTTACTGCTATCGGCTCTGGTAGTGGGCTTTTTTGAGGAGACCGTGGTACGCGGCATCCTGTTTCGCGTGCTGGCCCGCATCTGGCGCGCATGGCCGGCGGCCGTGTTATCCAGCCTGATCTTTGCCGTGGCCCATTTTATTGAACCAGCCAACGAATCGTTTGTCGGCACATCTTTCCTGTCTGTGACTCAGGCTGTGTTTGTTTCCACGTTCACGATGTTTTGGAAGACCCCCAGCCTGGCGCTCCAATTTATCAACCTGAGTCTGCTGGGTATTGTTTTGTGCGCGTTTGTTATCCGCACCAAAACCATCTGGCTGAGCGTTGGTGCGCATGTGGCCTGGGTCTGGATGATTAAATTGCACGGGGCGATCACGATGTTCTATCCGCCGGCGCCCCTGGTGGTTTGGCTGGGGAAACGCAATGATTTCATGGACTCGATCCTGGCCACAGTCATGCTTACCGGCTTGCTGGCCTGGACCGTGATGCGTAGCGCAAATTGCGGCCGCCCTTTATGCCGGCACGGGCAGTTGTGGCATATCTTGCCGAGCGAGGAAACCCTATTTGCTAACTGGCTTAATTTCCAGGCCCAGGCAGAAGCCTCGCCCAGTGAAGCACCCCGCGGCTTGCCGCGGGGTATCTTTGCGGAACCCTGCGACTTGTCCGGCGAAGCCTTAGCAAAGACGGAAGCCAGCTTCCTGGCGAAGAAGGGCGGCCGCATGCTGAAAGCGTACGAAGGTTGCCGCGTAACCGCGCAAGCGGGAATGGTCTTGAAAGAATACCGGCCATTGGCCGGCTGGCGCGGCTGGCGCTTCGGCTTGCGGCCCTCCCGTACGCGCCGCGCCTTTCTGATGGGCCGCCGCCTGGCGGACTGCGGCATTCCCACGCCGACACCGATCGCCTGGACCATCGAGCGCCGCTTCGGTTTGCGGCGGGCCGAACAGGGCATCACGACCGAACTGGAACAAGCCGAACCGCTGACGGCCTGGCTACAGCGCCAAGTGAGCGACCCCGCACTGCGCGCGAGTGTCATGCACGCTTACGGTCAACTGACCGCAGGCTTCCACCGCAACGGTTTTTTCAACCGCGACCTGAAACATGAGAACGTGTTGTGCGCCATTGCGGATCCCCGGCAATTATGGGTCGTGGATCTGGATGGCGTTCACTGGCGCGGCTGGATTACCCGCCGGCGCGCGGCCCGGGACTTGCGGCGCGTGGGCTTGTCGCTGGCCTCGGCAGGTGGGGCAAGCGAGCCTGACGTGGCCGCGTTCTTCAAAGCTTACAACGCAACCGTGCCCGCGCGCCTGCGGCGCGATCAATTCCCGGAATAGCAGGGGAGTAACGGAGTATGGGGGTATGGGCGTAAAAGGCGCTCCTTGAACGTATACTCCCATACACCGATACCCCCATACTCCCTTACGTTTTCGGCGGCCCGGCCTCACCCAACACCTTCCGCAAAAGCTGGCCGGTATATGAGCGTTCGCAGGCGGCGACTTCTTCGGGTGTACCCGCCGCAACGATCTCGCCGCCGCTGTCGCCGCCTTCCGGTCCCAGGTCAATGATGTAATCAGCCGTCTTGATCACCTCAACATTGTGTTCGATGACCACAACCGTATTGCCGGCATCACGCAAGCGGTGGAGCACGTCGAGCAGTTTCTGGACATCGGCAAAGTGCAGACCGGTGGTCGGCTCATCCAGCAGATACATGGTTCGCCCGGTGGCCTTGCGGCTGAGCTCCGCGGATAGTTTCAGCCGCTGGGCCTCCCCACCCGAAAGCGTGGTGGCGGATTGTCCCAACTGGACATATCCAAGCCCGACTTCCGCAAGCGTTTTGAACTTTTGCTTGAGGGCCGGAACACGGCCGAAAAAATCCAGGGCCTCATCAATGGTCATGGCCAGCACCTCGGCGATGGACTTGCCGGCATAACGAACTTCCAGCGTTTCACTGTTATAGCGCTGGCCGCGGCATTGCTCGCAGGTGACATAGACGTCCGGCAGGAAATGCATCTCGATCCGCAGGATGCCGTCCCCGCGGCACGTTTCACAACGTCCGCCTTTGACGTTAAAACTGTAGCGGCCCGGGCCATAGCCCCGCACCTTGGAGGCCGGCAGACCGGCAAACAAGGCGCGCATCAGCGTGAAGGCGCCCGTGTACGTCGCCGGATTACTGCGGGGCGTGCGCCCGATGGGCGACTGGTCAATCACCACCACCTTGTCCAGGCGGTTCATGCCCTTGATTTCCCCAAACTGGCCCGGCCGTTCCTTGGACCCGTAGAACTCACGGGCAAGAGCCCGCCGCAAAATATCATCCACCAGCGTGCTCTTGCCACTGCCGGAAACGCCGGTCACGCAGACGAACAGGCCCAGGGGAATACTGGCCGTGATGTTTTTCAGGTTGTTTTCGCGGGCGCCGGTGATGATCAGGCGTCCACCAACGGGTGTCTTGCGCCGCGCGGGGATTGCGATGGTCAGAAGCTTGTTCAGGTAGCGTGCCGTGAGCGAGCGTGTATCGGCCAACAACTCCGGCACGGCGCCGGCAAACACAACCTCGCCGCCATGCCGGCCCGCGCCGGGCCCAAGATCCAGGACGTAATCCGCCTGGCGAATGGTATCCTCATCGTGCTCGACGACGACCACCGTATTACCCAAGTCGCGCAGGTTTTTCAGCGTGCGGATCAGGCGTTCGTTGTCGCGGTGATGCAGGCCGATGCTGGGCTCATCGAGCACATAGAGCACACCGACCAGGCCGGAACCGATCTGGGTAGCCAGCCGGATGCGCTGAGCCTCCCCACCCGAAAGCGTGCCGCTCTCGCGATCGAGCGTCAGGTAATCCAACCCCACGTTGGCCAGGAACTGCAGGCGCTGGCGAATTTCCTTGAGCACCTCCTGCGCGATTTTCTCCTCCTGCGCGCTGATCGCCAGGCGCTCAAAATAATCCCGGGCGCTCCGCACCGACATCCGGCACACGTCCACAATTGACTTGTCCGCTATCGTACAGGCCAGCGCTTCCGGCTTCAGGCGCGCGCCTTTGCAGTCCGTGCAAGGCCGGCGGCTCATGTACTGCTGGAGCCGTTTTTTGGTGAATTCGCTGTCCGTCTCCGCATAGCGGCGTACCAAATTGGGCAGGATACCCTCGAACGGTTTGACTATTTTGCGCCAGGCGCCGCGCCGCCAATACCCGAAGGAAATCGTTTCGCCGCCTGAGCCATTAAACAGCATTTTCTGAACGGCGGCGGGCAATTCCCGGAAGGGGGTGCTCAGACTGAAATTATAATGGGCCGCCAGGGCGCGCAAGAGGCCGTTATAATAGATAATCAGGCGGCGCCCCCCGCGCCGCCAGGCGTGAATGGCCCCTTTCTCGATGGATAGCTCGCGGTTGGGCGCCACTAGCTCTTCATCAAAAAGCAGGCGGAGCCCCAAGCCGGAGCAGGAGGGACACGCGCCATACGGGCTGTTGAAGGAAAAATGGCGAGGCGTCGGCGGCTCAAAGCTGATACCGCAATCCGGGCAGGCATGCTTCTCGGAATAGAGAGTTTCGCGCCATTGGCCGCTCGCTTCCTGGTGCAGGACAAGCATCATGCCACCACCCTGGCGCAAGGCTAATTCGGTGGAATCCGTCAGGCGCGTGCGGATAAGGTTGGTAATGATCAGACGGTCCACCACCAGGTCAATGGTATGTTTTTTCTTCTTATCCAGTGCCGGGACATGGTCCAATTCCAGGAGCGCATTGTCCACGCGCACCCGCACGAACCCCTGGCGCCGGGCAGTCTCAAACACTTCCTCGTGCTGGCCCTTGCGGTCGCGCACCAGGGGCGCCAGCAGGGAAAGCTTGGTCCGGACCGGCAACTGCAACAGGCGTTCCACTATTTCCTCGGCGCTTTGCCGCGCCACCGGCCGCCCACAGCGGGGGCAATGCGGATGGCCAATAGTGGCAAATAGAAGCCGCAGGTAGTCGTGAATTTCAGTGCTGGTGGCAACGATTGACCGGGGATTCGAACCAGCCGTGCGCTGTTCAATGGAAATGGCGGGGGAAAGTCCCTCAATATAGTCCACGTCCGGTTTTTGCATCTGCTCCAGGAACTGGCGGGCGTAGGCCGAAAGGCTTTCCACGTATTTGCGCTGGCCCTCGGCGTACAGCGTATCAAACGCAAGCGACGACTTTCCGGAACCACTCAACCCCGTGATGACCGTCACCTGATTGCGCGGAATACGCACGGTGATGTTTTTGAGGTTATGCTCGCGGGCGCCCGCGATGACAATCCATTCCTTGCTCATAATGCACAATATGTTCTATGGCGGATTATACAGCAATCAAACGTTGTTACGCCTTCCATCGATAGCGGCGCGCACGTACGGATGAAGACAACGACACAGGTCAGGCTGAGCCCGCTGGTTGGGCAATCATTTCAATTCCAGTTCGTACTCAATATTGTTATCTTTCGTCTTTCGCACCCTGTCAAAGCCGCAGGCTTCGCATGTCCTCTGTGCAGGCACGAAAAACTCTTCATCCGTAGTCGTCACACATGCCTTGCGGATACCTCTGTTTCGAAATATCCGAAGGAGTTCCTGAATCTGGGCCTTGCCTAAACCTTTACCCTGGTGTTCTGGAACGACACAGTTCCAGCCGATAATACCCCGTTCAGGCTCCTGCCTCGGATCGTAAGATCCCATGCCGACAGGCTCGGAATCCAGACAGGTGACGAACGTGCACGCTCCTACGGTGTCCGGATGTTCCGTCACTTCGCTATCAAACTGCCTGATATTCTTTTCTAACTTCGGATTCCAGAGAGGCTCCCATGCCAGCTTTAGCAGGCAGAAGACCATTCCGGCTGGATGCTTGCATGGCGATGTGAAGTATAGTTCCATTTTCTTTTGCCCGAGCCATTGATTAACAAGTCGTTTTGCCCTGACAACTTGATATTGGATTTGTTTTTAGGCGCTTTTACCATATCCCAAATTCGAGACTATACCAAAAAAGACGATAAACTCGCGGATGTTGCATGTCAACGGGAAACACCGTCAGGCCTGATTATCTAGGGGGGAGTATCGCGCCGGGTCTGCGGGCGCGATGGCGTCCGCGCCGCGCATTTCGGTGTCCGTCGGCTGACGGACTTCGAAAAGGATCGGCAAGTTTGCCGTAAATGCCGGCGCGCGGCACGAAGCACTGGATATGTATCCGTGCGAGTGCCGGAAGCCGGCAGATGCGGCAAAATCGCCGGCCCATTTCGAAAGAAATGCGCGGCGCATCGGCCTCGCCAACACAGCCTTGCCCCGGTCATTATCCAAAAAATTATCTTGCCCGAACGACATGCGCGCCGGGCGCCGCCTGGATATCCAGGGGCTGATGCCGTCGAATATAAGCGAGGACGGTATCGCGGGTATCCGCATCCGGGCATTCTTCCAGGCGGGACGTGCTTTGGTCCAGGATGGTCCGCAAGCGCGGGAACCGCCCGCCCGCTGACGCCATGTCGTAGCTGTTAAACGCCACCCGCACGCGCTCGGGCGTTCCGCCTTCTGTCGCCCGGCAGGCTGTCTTCTCCGCTCCGTTGTCCTTCTGATCAGGGCTGGCTTCTGGCGTCTGGTATCCGGCATCTGTCTTCAGGCTGTCATCCGGCGCTTGCCCCGGCGTAGCCTCTGGGCGAAGCCGGGTCAGCCGGATATTGGAAATGCGCTCACCCACCGCCGCTTTGGGTTGCAGGTCGTAGGTCAAGCCATAGACCCCCCGAAAATCCCGTGATTTGAAATAACCGCTGTTTTCTTCCAGAATCTGCCGGAGCTCATCCAGTGTCAGGTGCGCCACGCCGATATAATTATCATAAGGCACAATCCGCCAGACATCCCGCATGGTAATGCGCCCCGCGCGCAGGGATGCCTCGGACAAGGTTCCGTGGATCACCACGTCCGCCTGGACCCGCTCGGCGATGGCCCCAGCAATCAAGGTCTGGATGGCGGACTGGCCACGCACACGCGACGTTGGTTTGTGTTCGACCGCCGCAACACCAATCTCCTGATTTAAATATGTCTTTGTTTCCTTCAAAGACTTGGCCACAAGACCTTCCAGGGTCTTTTCCGGAGCCACGCTGGAATCCACGGCCAGCAGTTGAATCTGCTTTGATTTGATCCGGCGCGTCTGCGTATCGAAGACCAGCCGCGCGGCGCCCAGCCATAGTCCGTAGCACCCGGCCTGGGTATAGGCCACGCCATGCACGGTCGCCCATTCCACCACCTGGTGCGTATGCGCCCCGAGGATAACATCGAATTCAGGGAAGGCCCGTGCGATTGCGTTAATTTCGTTGGCCGGATCATCGCCCCATTTCCGCCAGCCCTGGTGCACGGCCAGCACCAGGATATCCGGCTTTTGTGCGCGCACCAGCGGCATGACCCGGCGCAGGGCTTTCAAAGAAGTTTCCACCGTCACGTCGCCCAGCAGGCGCGGCCGTGACCACATGGGAATCAGCGGAGTGGTAAGCCCAATAATCGCCACGCGAATTCCATCCACGTCCTTGCACAGGAATGAACACATACCCGGCAAAGCCGGTTCCTGCTGGGAAGAGTGGATATTGGCCGCCAGCACGGGAATTTTGGCCTGTTCGTAGAACCGGCGGAGCGCATCCACACCGCCATCGAATTCGTGATTGCCCGGCACCAGCGCGTCGTAGCGCAACTGCCGCACCGCTTCCACGATTATCCGGCCCTGGGTTAAAAAACTTTCCGGTGAGCCCTGGATCAGGTCGCCGCAATCCACGAGGATCACGTTGGCATCCCGGCGGCGAATTTCCTCGATGCGCGTGGCACAGCGTAGGAGCCCGCCGCCCGTAACGCCGGGTCCGCCCGTAACGCCGGGTCCGCCCGGGACGCCGGGTCCACCCGGGACGCCGGGTCCACCCGGGACGCCGGGTCCACCCGGTTCTTTCTCGCGCTCCGAACTTACGGCGGCAACGGCCGCATCGGCGGCAACGGCCGCATCGGCGGCCACGGCCGTATTGGCCGCCACGTGACCATGTACGTCGGCAGTATGCAGAAGCGTGATGGCCACCTCGCGGGCCGAAAGTGCCGACGCCAGCAGAAGGGCGGCGAATAAAGACACCCCAACGCTCCCCCACCCCTTTGCAATCCGATGCTTGCTTTTAATAGCCGTAGCCATTATGTTGATTCGCCGTTACGATTTCTCAGTGTTCAGTGTTCAGGGTTAGTACCTGAAACATTGGGAACCACTACAAATAACAAGAAAACAGACATTCAGATTATTTCACCACATGGAAGAACGCATAGGTTAAATGAGAAGGCTGATCTCCCTATCTGCGAGCTGTGATATAATCACGCTCAAAGTTAAAACGGCCTTGGTAGGCCATAACGCATAAGGAGACCAGCCATGAAAAAAGGTATCACGATCGGGATGGATTTGGGAGACAAAAAACATCAGGTATGCGTTTTGAATAAAGCGGGAGAGATTGTTGCCGAAGAGGAAGTTGCCGGCAACCGCGCGGCGATGGCGAGC
>VSJD01000342.1 GCA_008636095.1 Kiritimatiellota bacterium
GGGGGGGGGGGGGGGGGGGGTAAACGCCGTCAGGCACGGCTATAAGGCCGGTGGTTTATAAGTTTCCAGGATATAACCGCTGGGCGGGGCGCATGGTGCGATGAAGGAGGATTGTAATGTTAGATCTGAAAGACATGGCGATGTCTGCGTTGGCGGCGCCGGTGTTGGGAAAGTATATCCAGCCCTATGGTAAGCTGGAGGCGCTGAATATCAATTCGGCGCAGAAACGGATTGTCATCCAGGTATTGCCAAAGGGAGAAGAGCGTTCCATTACCTTGACCGTGTGCGGGGGCGCCATAATATCGGCGGAAGGCAAGCAGTTCTTCACCTGGGAGTCGGCCGTGGTCTCGCGGCCATGGATCGAGCAACTGGCGAAGGACTTCCTGCCGGGAAAGCGGATTGTCGTCCCGGCGGCCGCAGCGGCCATTCTGAGTAAAGCTCTATGACCCCGAGCAGGTCTAATCTGTTGCACAGTCCAATGATAGAAAACCATAATGCTTGCTATCATGGAAAATATCAAGATGCCTTTGCGAATGTTGATTCTCGAAGACCGGCCGGAAGATGCGGAATTAATGCTATATGAACTCCGCAAAGCCGGCTTCCAGCCCGAGGCGCATCGCGTGGACACGGAAGCCGATTTTCAGGCTCAGCTCGCGGCGAATCCGGATATCATCCTGGCGGATTATTCGCTCCCGCAGTACGGCGCCCGACAAGCCCTTCAATATCTTCAAGAGCGTGGTCTGGATATTCCCTTCATTGTTGTCACCGGCGCTCTCAACGATGAGGAAGCTGCGGCTTGTATCAAGGAAGGCGCCACCGACTATCTGCGCAAGGATCGGATGGCACGCTTGGGTTATGCGGTTTCGTCGGCGCTCGAGCGCCGCGAAATGCGGAAACGCGTCCTGGCTTCGGAAAAGATGGGATCCATCGGCCGTTTCGCGGCGGGCGCCAGCCATGAACTGAATAATCCGCTGGCGTGCGTCATCGGGTTTAGCGAGGTGGCGCTGGCATCACTGGCCGACAAAAGACTATCCAGGGTCAAGCTCAAAACGGCGCTCGAAATAATCATCCATCATGCCCAACGTTGCAAGAGTATAGTCGCGAGCTTGTTGGCGTATGGCCGGGCCTTCAGCCTGGAGCCGGCACCGGTCCATGCGCACGAGGCGCTCGAAGAAGCCTTGGCGCTCGCTGAGCGCCAGGCGTCCCTTGCCAATATTCATGTGATCAAAACCTTTGCCGGCGATCTGCCCGTTATTCAGGTGAATCGCGAGGCATTGTCGCGGGTCTTTGTGAATGTTATTCTGAATGCCTGCCAGGCCATGGACGGCACAGGCATCTTAACCCTGACGACACGGAAACAAGATCCATGGGTGGAAATCGTGTTCCAGGATACTGGTAAAGGCATCAGCGCTGAAAATTTACCCAAGCTCTTTGATCCGTTTTTCAGCACGCGCGAGGTCGGTGCGGGCACGGGCATGGGATTATCCATCTGCGCCGGGATCATCCATGCCTTTCAGGGGGAAATCAAAGCCGAGAGCCGGGGAGCAGGGCAGGGGGCGACGTTCACCGTGCGCCTGCCGATCTAACGCAATTGCGGAATTTGGAAAGGGAAAGTCTATGATGACTAAACAAAGCACGCCTAAAAAACGGGGCGCTATCCTGGTGATTGATGATGAGCCGGATATCTGCGAACTGTTCGAGCAGGTATTGGGGGCTGAAGGCTATACCGTCTTGAGTGCCCATAATGGACTGGAAGGTGTGGAGCGCAACACTGAAAAAAATCCGGATGTCATCATTCTTGATTTGAAGATGCCCAAAATGGACGGCATCGAAACGCTGAAGGCGATCCGGAAGACGGACCCGGCGGTAAGGGTAATCATCCTGACCGGCTACGGCAGTGCCGGGACGATCCGGGACGCGCTGGATTTGAATGTCTATGAATATATCAGCAAGCCGTTCGAAAACGACACCATCCGGCGTGTGGTTGGCGAGGCGCTGGCCGATATTGGTGAGGAAACTCGGAATGTCGGCCCTAAGCCTGTCGAAGGGCGGGCAGCGGGGAGAGGGAAACGACATGAGTAAGGAACCCGGCCTGATTTACGTGCCGATTCTGCATACCCGCATTGAGACGCGGGAGATTGTCGGCTCCCTGACGCCCGAGATGGGGGAGCACGGCGTGGCGTCATCGTCTGCCGGTGATGACCGGTCCACCGGTGATAACCGGTCTGCCGGTGATGACCGGGCCGTTCAGGAGATGTGGACGGGGATTGCCGCCAAGCTCAATGATGCTCATCTGCCCTATGATCGGGTGTGTATCTTTCAGGAAGCCATGCCGGTCTGCGGCATGGAAAAGGAAATCGCCGAAAGTCTGGCCACCCAGGGAAGCCGGAACCATCAACTTGTTCTGGACCTGGTTGGACGGGGAGCCCGGCTGGAGGGAACGGAGAATCCCGACCTGCTGATGCAGGAGCATGAATATCTTACGGCTTTGATTGCGACCGGTGCGGGACGCCCTGAGCGGGCCGCTTTCGAGGAGTATCAGGCCCGTAGTAAAGTGCTGATGGAAAAACGGGATGCCTTCATTGCCGCGCGCATCAAGAGTGCCATTCGGGAGGGCGAACTGCCGCTGGTGTTCATGGGCGTGCGCCATCAACTGGATAAACAACTTGATGGCGACTTCATGATCACTTACCTCATATACCGGCTTCCCTTCCGGAAGATCGGCGATATTTACAACGTGTGAATACATGGGCAAGTTAATCGACAAAATGATGCCGGCGGCGTTTTCGCCGCTGTATATCAACGAGGCGCTATTGGACAGCCGAAAGGCGCTGGCTCTTTTTAAATTCACCCAGCTCTTTTTCCCCCAGTTCGGACCCGGCCCCGACCTTGTGAATTTGCTCCTGGACATGGAAAACCAATCGAGGCGAGTGATTGCTGCCGTACCCCTGAAGGAACGTGAGCAGTTGATCAACGACCTGGATGGAGTGACCGTCGAACTGAAGTGCATGATCAAAGACCAGGGGCGGGAGATGATGACTCTGCCGGTCACGCTCCTGCCGGCGGAAGTGCTCCGACGGGCCGTTGCGGGCAAACTGTTGACGCCTGGCTGGGAAAAACAGCGGAAGGAAATGGAACGCATTATCATTGCCCTGATCCAAAAAGAGATTCAGCGCAAAATGAAGCTTGTTCTTGAGGCCTGTCTGAAGCCGATGATGGTCAAGCCCCGTTTACCGGCCATGCTCAAGGATCTGATCAGCCGCGGACTGGTCAGCCGCGATGGCCGACTCTCGGCCAACGCGACCATCATGGACCTGGTGTCGGGCCGCTACGCGCGCCTGTTCGTGGACCAGTTGCCGGAAGAGGTCCTCAACGAAGCCTGGATCATTCAGAAAACCATCCAGGCTTGCGCGCGCCGACAAAGTGAGTCAGAAGAGGATTACTCAGTGCTGGCGCAGGAGGCCCTGAGAACCCACCGTATGCTGGAAATGACCCTGAAGGTCATGCAACAGAAACAACACAAGGAAAAACGCGATATCCCAGAGGCTGTCCGCCGCCATCGGACAGGGCATCTAAGGAGAAGTCGGTGAAACTTAACGCGGTGTAGGAGGCCATTATGAGAACACTGTTATACGTTCCGATCATCCATACCAGCGCCGACCTGGGGTCGCTGGCTTCGGCGGTCAACCGGCGGGGCATCGCCGGGCTGGGCGAAGACCTCTGGACCCAGCATCGCCTCACCGTGGAAGGATTCTGGAGGGTTATTGCCACCTGGTGTGATTCCGTCAACGTGGCTGGCATGAAGCTCTATCAGGACGGGATGATAACCGACGGCGAAGTCGGCCAAAAGATCGTTGAGGCGGGTGTCAAGGCCGGCAGTCAGAACTATGAACTGGTGGACAGGCTCCTCCGCCGCGGTGCTATTCTCGTTAAAACCGAAGATTTTGCCCTGGTTAAGCAGGAGCGCGACCGCCTATTGGCCATGACGCAGACGAAGTCTACGACCCGCAAGCTCATTGCCTTCATGAAATATAAGCTTGTCAAGAATCGCCTGCTGGCGCAACGCGATCGTTTCATCGCCGGGCAGATTACGCAGACCTTACCGGAAAATCAAACCGGTATTCTGTTTGTCGGGGCCTATCATGTCATCCGGCCAAACCTGCCGGCGGATATCCAGGTCCGCGAAGTGAAAGAGATTCAAAAAGTGAGCGCATACCAGCAGTTGCTTCCTTTTTACCGGACCCATAAGGAACGGTTTGAGGAATTGGGTCGCTACCTCATGGCGCCGATTGTTGACCCCGGCTGCGATCGTTAGTTTTCGCCGTCATCGTCCAAGGGCTGTGCAATTCAGACCTGAGGACAAAGAATCCTTTGCTCTTTGACTGTGCCCATTCTGTGCCTATTCTAAACCCAAAATAGGCACATTCAAGCAAGTGAAGAAAAATGCAAACAAGTGCAAAACGAGAAAAGGTGGCATTCGTTCAACCAGCATGAATAAAGGGGAAACTCTTGTTTGAGGTAATGATACCAGGGTGGGCCCGGTAGGACTTGAACCTACGACCAAAGGATTATGAGTCCTCCGCTCTGACCAACTGAGCTACGGGCCCGCATGAGATAAGTAATTGATTTCCAACATATTACGAAACAAGCATTTTTTCGGTATTTTATACTTGTAACCCTGAGTAGTAACCCTATAATGAGGGGCATGAAAACTATTCAGCCAGTTACAAGCAATCAGGTTCTTGAAAGAGTCGGCCATTGTCTCTATCGCTCCGTAAAATCCAAAAGATACTATGCCATACTAAAGCGGTCTGGCAAGCAAATCAAGCGGTCTTTGAAAACGGTGGATTGCGCGCTTGCCCGCCGCCGTCTCTCGGATTTACAGGGGAAGGCTTCGCGTCTGAGCAGGGAAGAAAACGCGAAGATAACTTTCAATGGGCTGAGGGAGCAGTGGTTACAGGCTGTCATTGGCTCAATGAAGCCGTCGTCGTTTCTGCGGCAATCCCAAATATTGAAATCGCTTGGCAAGTTCTTTGGCGCAATGGTGGTGCGCCGGATTACCAAGGCGGATGTTGAAAAATGGGCGGCGGCCAGAAGCCAGCAATCGTCAGCGCGGACTTTCAACTATGAACGGCAGACGTTTATTCGTGTTCTGGATTATGCCGCGCGGGATGGCCTGATCATGGATAACCCGGCCCGGATCATCAAGCGCCGGAAGCAACCTAAGCAAAAGGTCATCATACCGACCAAGGATCAATGCAAGATTTTGGTTGAAGCCATCAGGGACCTGAAGGCCACCGCGCACGAAGCGGCGATCCTTTGTGAATTCCTGGCGTATAGCGGTTGCCGTCTTAGGGAAGCAACTGAAATGCTGTGGGGCGATGTAGCCTTCGATTTGAAGCAGTTCACGGTGACGGGCGGAGAGCGCGGGACAAAGAACCTTGAAGCCCGGACCGTGCCGCTGTTCCCGGCATTGGAAGAGTTTTTATTAAAACTTCGTGATTCACTCCCTCAAAAGCCGTCCGTTTCTGACCGGATATTTACCATCCAGAGCGCAAAGAAGGCAATGGAAAGCGCCTGCCGGAATGCCGGGCTCCCTCATTTCACGCATCATCACATGCGGCATTTCTTCTGTAGCAATGCCATCGAGGCGGGTATAGACTTCAAGGCAATTGCCGCTTGGCTTGGTCATAAGGATGGCGGCTTGCTGGTAGCCAAGACTTATGGCCACTTGCGCGATGAACACAGCGCGGCCATGGCAAAAAAGATGACGTTTGCCGTCGACGCTCCATAGCGGAGGAAAGAATTATGGAACAGGCAACACAGAAAAGCAAATGGGTGACGGATATTCTTGAAGACTGGGACAAGGTGTTATCTGATTCCACGGTATCGAAACAACTCGAAAAAGAGCTACGCCGCTCTTTTCGAGCAAAACTTAAAACGCTTAACAAGATTAACGTTGATAATTTAAGCGGATGGCAGAGGGAATGGATCAAATGGAACATAGAAAGTATGCAGGCGATAATTAATTCTGCATCAGATAAAGCAGAGCCAGAGGAAGAAACCAAGCCGCCGTGGTTGAAGACGGTTGAAATTGAATTCGCCAAGACAGAGACACCGACCGTGACCTTCAGGGCTTTGAAGCATAAAAGCCCTATCTTTTCGGATGTAGTTATCTTGGGTCAATTGGTCGGACATGAGTATGCCGCTTGGCACCAGGACAATCCGGGGATGGCGGCGGCAATCGAGAGACTGCTTCCGGAGTATCGGATAATAATTGAAGCGACCGTCGCATATCAGCGGCAAAAACGAATAAAGTATGTCAGAAAAATTATGGCTATTGCCGGTCAGCAATCTTTTAAAGACGCTTGCTCGTTTTTCAAGGGTTTTTCAATGGCGGTCCAGAAGGGTTCAATTACCGAAACGGGACAACCTGCGGGCGAGACATCAACCACAAAGATCTATGGCATGCTCGTTATGCACCAAAATTTTATCCCCCGGCTTCAAAGCGTTAATGAATTGTATGAATGGTTGCAGTATATGCTGGGCAAGAGTTTGATTGACGAAATCAAAGGGTTCAAGCGTATTGAGAAAATCTGCGAGCGTATTGGCCTGCGCTTCCGTCCGCCCGGCCGTCCTGAAATCAGGCAATAATTACGACACCCTCTCCCTTGCTCTGTCTGTATTACTCCTGCCGCGTGTCACCTACGATGGTGGCATGCAAAAAGAAATCCAGTTTAACAAGCCGCTGAAGTTGGCGTTGACCCGGGACGAGGCCGCGCAAGCCTTGGGAATTGCCCCCGTCACGATAGATCGCCTTACCAAGCGCGGTTTAATCCATCCCTCAAGGGCAACGCGTCGCCCTCTCTATCCTGTCTGGGAAATCGAGCGGTTTCTACGCGAAACTTCGGCGGGAATTGAATTATGAACGATTCGTCCATAATTCAGGATGTCATTCCCTCGGGCGCAGGCCGATGCCCGCCTTTAATGGCGGGCGCGGCCGCGCCCGGCGGGGTGATGTCCAGTAACACACCCCCCCTAAGTAGTCATTGGGTAGGGGCGGAAGACTGGCTTGAGTGTTCAATGTATGTGGACTGGCTTCCTGAGAAGTGGGTTGAAACCCGTGATAAACTGGAAATTTACAAAGAACTTGCGGCACACGAGGAAGTGCCTAAAGAATTCAAGCGGTGGGACGTAAATGGAATTGAAGTTAACGTCGAGCCTGCCGGTGCCAAACTTGGCCATAAAAACAAGGGGTCATATTTTGCATACAAGATGGAATATGGTGAAATAACGGTATTGATCGCAGACCATCCGAGCCCGAGAGGCAGCATTCCAAATGTCGTTATAAGAATAAACGGGGAAGCTTGTCTTATTTATGGAGCGATTAACTGCTTGAAGCATGGGCGAGATTTTATTGCATGCTTAGGAGGCATAATCAGGAAAGAGAAGCTTTCACGTGTCGACATTGCCTTGGATATGCCCGGCGTTGGCATGAGTGATTTCTTCGCGGCGTTCAATGAAAAACGCTATATTTGCAGGGCAAAGTCGCGTGGATTTACGGAAAGCAACGGGTTGACATTGAAATTTGGCGAAAGCCCCTTGCTGTTGCGTATTTATGACAAACTGGCTGAAACGCAAAAACGCGCGAATCCCTTGAAGGCATTTGCTATAAAGGATCGGCGATGGGATGGAGTGATACCAGGGCAAGCGGCAAGGGTTGAATTTGAACTCAAGCGAGAAGCTCTCAAGGAGCGCGGCATTGACAGCCCGGATGACTATTTCATGAAAAGAGCGGATTTGGTGAATTACCTTGTCCGTGGGTGGTTCAGGTTTACTTCTGAAGTTGTTGACCGGGAAAACAAGAATCAATCAAGGGCCGAAGTCTTGCCTTTATGGAAAGAGGTGCAGACCGCGTTTGAATCATGGGCCGGTAGTCCAGCCGGTTGCTCGCTTGCGCCATTGAATCGGGAGGCGGTTGACGTAACGCAATTATTCAAGCAGATGTTAGGATTGGGCAAGGCTGCTGCAAGATATCAAGGCAAGAACAACCTGAATACGGAAGAACTTTTGCCGTATATCATGAACGGGCTTCGGGCAAATGCTTAGAGGGTTCCGGCGAAACACGTGGCACGACAGGCAGGGCTGAATACAATATGCAAGCATTTAGACCATTGACTGTTGACGCGCGCGTTCATATCATATCTTCGTTGTGCAGGGAATGTCCTCTGCGTGAAGTAGGCTCAATAACACTGTTGGCCGAAAGGACAAACCATGAGGATGCGCTTGATCAGTGTCTGTTTTCTTGCCGTCTGCTGGGTTGTCGCCGCGCTTGGGGAGCAACTGCCGATCATAACGCTGGACATCGTCAGACTGAAAGCCGTCACCCTCGACGCCATCAAAAATAAACACCCCGACCTCAATCTCGGCACACTCCAGTACATGGGCACAAGAGTGATTGCCTCGACAACTGATGTGATTGTGATGGATACTACATACTTGCTTGCAGACACAGGGACAATCACCTATGAAGTCGAGGAACAAGGCGCTATAACGAATGCAAGCAAGCCGACCACAGTCATTGTGAAGACGGATGTAAATGGTCACGTAACGGACATTTCGAAGGGGTCGTCTGTAAACGACTGGCTTGCGGCTGTTTATCTTCATGGCATTCCGTGCGCCTCAGAAGCTGAAGAGGCGGGCGACGTGGTTCAGTGCGTCGTCACAAACTACCACTTTGCAGAGAAGTCCAAATCCATGCCCGAGAAACCACCGATCTTTTGTCGTCCTGGCGGGACGGGCATTTCCGGCCAGACACCTCATGTTATCATAGTCTATTCCGTAACTGACAAGGATGAACAAGACAAAATCGTTGACTTGATCGCCGCATATCGTGCCCGACGGCAACTGCGGCATATAGTGGTTTATTTCTACAAAGAAGAGAACTGGACAACCCGCGTCAGCAAAGATGGTTCTCGGGGTGGAGGGCGAGGCGAAGAGCAACTGATCAGAACGTTACGACTGTGATGCCCGACCTTCTGAACGTGTGTGGCGGGCCGTGGTGAGTCGGCTAGAGGGTGAAAGGAGATTTCATGAAGGGATATTTGCCTTCCGTCTGCGTAGTCGTGCTTGGATGCGTACTCGGTGCCTCAGCCGGTGATCCCTCGCTCGTCAATCTGGATATCCAGAGGGCGAAATCGCTGGCGGTTGACGCTATCAGAACAAAATACCCGGAAACGGATCTACCCGCGCTTCAGTATGCCGGTTTGACGGCAGGCATTTCCACGAATAACCAGATTTCGATAACCGTCAACTACCAGCTGATGGGCTCCAACTCCTTCGAATATGTCGTTCAGATGGACGCTCTCGGGCATATAGGGACCGTGTCGAAAGGGTTCTACATTGGCAGGCGATCGATCCATCAGAAGAGTGCGGCCAATCGGCTCGCCGGGACTGACCCGTAAAGATCAACCCCGGCTGCCACACCACCCGGCGTGCGGGTCCGCACCGGGCGGTTCCAAACAGCCTACGCCAACGGCTTCGGCCGTCGCGTCAGACACGGGCCTTCGGCCCGTAGTGAAGAGTAATCCATAACGTGCGCATGTCGGGGACTCCTTGTTC
>VSJD01000211.1 GCA_008636095.1 Kiritimatiellota bacterium
ATCCGCAAAGCGTCACACACATCGTTCAAACCAATCGCATGCGTCAACTGGGCATAGACCAAGGCCGTGACATGACTCCATGGCGTAAACGTCCGGCTTTTTTCATCAACTCCATATTCCTGCGCCAGATTATTTACAAGATGCGGCGAAATAAGGTTGCAAATCTGCTTCAACATAGTGTATTTTTTCATCGCTGGAATGATCCTCCTTTCGTTTTTACTTCACCGTCATTATTTCATGACGGCCGGATCATTCCAGCTTTTTCATTTTCTATGGGATGCTAATGAAATCTTTTTATTCCCTGATTTTGACGAGCAAGCCGTTTTGCCGCACATCCTGCACACGGAACGAGCACCCCTCCGACACACCGGCCTGATCCAAAGCAGTTTCATACTCCGCCAGGACCTTGTAAGCCCGGTTGACTTCATCGAAGGCAAAGGTCATGCCCGGCGAATCCGGATGCTTGTCGGGATGTACCAAGACCGCCTGGGTTTGATACGCTTTTTTGATTTCTTCTTTCGTTGCATGGTCCGGAAGTTCCAGCTTGGTTCGCGCCCATTCAATATCTTCATAGTGCAGTTTTTTGACTTCCAAAGTGCAAAAACTATAGGGCGGCAAAGGGCCGACGCACCGGAAATGCAATGTTTCGCCGGTTTCGGCATTCAAGCGATCCAGGCACTGTTCGAATTCCGCCTGACGGTCCCGCTCGATGAGGAAGGCGGTGTTCATAATCATGCGGTCATCCATAAGTTCATGAACCCGCACCCCCCGGCTGATTGCGCTCAACTCCGACCGGATTTTCAGGTCAATCTGTTCCCGGCGGGTGTCCAGCGCTTTCTTGACCATCAGGCCCACCCGCATCTGATCCTCAACGGTGATCGTTCGCGGGTTGGCCAGCAGTTTCTGCTTGGCTTCCCGGATATCCGGCTCTTCCCCGATGGCTTTCAGCACGGATATCAGATCGGGCCAGGTGACGACTACATCCAGCTCCAGTTTGTCGCAGACCGTATGAAAAACCTCGGCCACGGTTTTGTAACCCCGGGCAAGAATTTTCTGCACTTCGGCGGGATTACAGGTAAAGGTGCCCAATTTCATGGGGATAATGGTATGCTTCAGGCTCATGACGCCCTCGATCACCCGCTGATGATCAACCAGACGCCTGGCCAGGAGGTCTTTGGGCATATGTGCCAGGTCTACGATTTCCTCGTCGCTCACCACAGCCGCCACGTCCTGATAGGGAATCAGGTACACCGGAGCGTCCGCGTTCCATCCGGCACCTTTCAATTCGCGGGTTCCCGAATTGATGATTCCGTAGATATAAATACCATTGTTCATGACATCTCCAGTGCGGAATGCGGTTCTATCGAACCACCGCTACACCATGGTGCTAAAACTCCCGACTCCCCATTCTGCATTCTACATTCTGCATTTCTTTATCGCGGCTGGCTTTCCATCACGCGGAGTGCCGCCGTAAAATGTTTGTTTGTGATGGTCAATTCCTTTTTATCTTGAACCTTGCGGGTGGCCATGTTTTCCACGAACTCGGCGATCGCCAACAAAGAGGCTTTACGACAGACGAACTCTATGTCTGATCCGGTGCGCCCTTCGGTTAGTTTGGCCAGCGCTTTCAGGTCCACATCTTCCGCCAAGGGCTTCTGGCGGGTATGAATCCCGAAAATTGTTTCGCGGGCCTTCGCGTCGGGCTTGGGCAGTTCCAGAAGTAGGTCAAACCGCCCGCTGCGGATCACGGCCGGGTCCATCAATTCCAACCGGTTAGTAGCGCCAAGGATCACGACGCCTTTCAACGCTTCGATGCCATCCACTTCGGTCAGGAATTGACTGATTACCCGTTCGGCTACGTGACCGTCGCCACCGGAGCCACGCCGCGGGAGAAGGCTGTCAATTTCATCGAAAAACAAGATCGTCGGCGAGGCCTGTTTGGCCGTTTTGAACACCTCGCGGATCGCCCGCTCGCTTTCACCCACGTATTTTGAGATCAGCGCCGGGCCCTTCACGGAAATAAAATTGACGCCGCTGGCCGTGGCGGCCGCCTTGGCCAGCAAGGTTTTGCCAGTGCCCGGCAAACCGAACAGCAGGATCCCTTTGGGCGGGTTGGTATGCGCTCTTTGGAATAAGTCGGCATATTTCAACGGCCACTCTATAGCTTGCTGTAATTCGCGCTGGACGGATTCTAATCCCCCGACATCCTCCCAGCGCACGTCGGGCACCTCGACAAACACTTCGCGGATGGCAGAAGGCTCAACCTCCTTCATGGCCTCCACAAAATTATCCATGGTCACTTCCAGCTTCATCAGCGTCTCATAAGGAATTTCCGCCATTTCGAAGTCAATAACCGGGAATATTTTACGCAGGGCCGACATCGCGGCCTCGCGCGCCAGGGCCTCCAGGTCGGCGCCCACGAATCCATGCGTGATTTCCGCCAGCCGTTCCACCGCCACGTCGCCGGCCAGCGGCATTCCGCGGGTGTGAATCTGGAGGATTTCCAAGCGCCCGCGCTTGTCCGGGATGGGAATGGCGATTTCGCGGTCGAACCGGCCGGGACGGCGCAGAGCCGGATCGAGCGTGTTGGGGATATTGGTGGCGCCAATGACAATGACATGCCCACGGGATTCAAGGCCGTCCAGCAGGGACAGCAATTGGGCTACGACGCGCCGCTCCACTTGTTTCTCGCCACCCATGTCTTCTCGTTTCGGGGCGATGGCGTCAATTTCGTCAATAAAGATGATGGCCGGGGCGTGTTTCTGGGCATCTTCAAACACGGAACGCAAGCGGCCTTCACTTTCGCCATAAAATTTGCCCATAATTTCCGGGCCGGATATATGCGTAAAATAGGCATCCGTTTCGTTGGCCACGGCGCGGGCAATTAGGGTCTTCCCAGTGCCGGGCGGTCCATGTAGGAGCACCCCTTTAGGCGCCTGAATGCCCAGCCGCGCAAACACCTGCGGATAGCGCAAGGGTAACTCGATCATTTCCCGGATGCGTTGGATATGCACCCCGAGTCCGCCGATATCCTCATAGGAGATTTTTCCAGAGCGGCTTTCTTCGGACTTGCCCGTTTCCATTCGGATCAGCGTTCCGGCATGAATGACGACCACACCGTCGGGAATGGCGCCCGACACCTTAAACTCGCAAAACCGCGAGCCAAACAGGGTGGCCCGGACACGGTCACCGTTCATGACCGGAAGTCCGTTGATCAGCGAGCCGATATATTGGCTATCTTTGCCACCCGCCGCTCCATTTTTGGAAAGAGCGCCGACGTCGGTGAGCGCCACGAGCGTGACTTTGCCGGCGGGCTTATAATCGGCCTTGATGAGCTTGACTTTTTCATCCAGCCCCGCTTGCGCGTTAGCACGCACGATCCCGTCCATCTGGATAATGCCCTTGCCGCGGTCATCCGCGTAACATGGCATGACCTTGGCCGGCGTTTGGCGCTTGCCTTCAATCACAATAATATCGCCGACTTCCAAGCCCAAGGCCTGCATGTCTTCCGGATCAATGCGCGCAAGGGCGCGGCCGACATCCTTAGCCAGGGCTTCCTTGACTTTCAGGGTAATTTTGTCTTTTTTCATAGGATTTTTCCGCCAGAGGCGGATCTGCCTATGGCATGATACCACGGATGGATCGGTACAATCCGTGGTGAGTAGTTATTCATACTGTTTCAAACAATTTGTTTTTAAAATCGTTCAGTGCACCAAGCCCTTGAACTTCGCCGGGAATGGCCGTCATGACCGTCGCACGCAGATTACGGAAGCGATCATGCAGGCGGTCGATCCACACCTGCTGGGCCTTGTGGCGCGCCCGGCAAAACCCGCACAATCCAAGCCCAGACTCTACCACCTGATTAATCACCAATTGGCGAACAGCAACGCCGTAGGTTTTCAACGAACGAACCAGGCGTTCCGTTTCCGCGACTACCATTGACTCCGGAATCGTAACCACCACAAATTCACAGCGCCGTCCATCTTTTAATAACTGCTCAATGTGCTTGACGGTCTTCTTCATTTCCAACATAAAATCATCCGCCGCATTTGTCCGGTTTTGCCCGCCAAAAGCGTCCACAACGCGGTGATATTTCCAGCGCATCGTCGCCAACACCTTGATCCATTCATCCAACAATCCCGGCATGCTCAGCAGGCGCAAGGCGTGGCCCGTCGGTGCTGTATCCACAATATATTTGTCGAATTGCTGCGCCTCGATTAAATCCACGATCGTCTTAAAGCTCATTACCTCATCCAGGCCGGGAATCGGCAGGGTGAACAACGCGTTGATATCGTCCGCATCCATGTAGCTGGAGTTATCGAATATGAGCTTGATTTCATTTTCGTATTTCGATTTGAATCCGGCCATCGCTTTTTCGGCGTTGACTTCCAAGGCACTGAGATTCTCAACGCCCTTGACCGGCCGGATCGTGTCGCCGATCTCCTGGCCCAAACTATCCGCCAACGAGTGCGCCGGATCAGTTGAGATCAACAGCGTCTTGGCCTGTTGCGCACAATAGATCGCCGCGCTCGACGCACAGGTGGTCTTGCCAACTCCGCCCTTGCCCCCAAACAGAATCAGCTTCAACCCCGGCTCGCGTAATCCGGTTAATGACATAAGCGAAGACTTTTTGCCGCGGATGAACACGGATAGACACGGATGATGGCGTGATGGAGGAAAAGCAGAGGCAGAAAAGCTGCCTTTTTATCTATGCCTGCCCGCCATAGCTTTGGCGCAGGCGGGTTCGTCAGTGTCCCTCCGCGGCTCCCGCTACAGGCGGGTTTGCCTATGGTACGATCTGCCATAGGCGGATCCGCCTTAGGAAAACTCTTTTCTTCGTGTCCTTCGTGGTTCAAGGTCATTTCTTAATCCTAATTTCCAGGATGCCGTTTTTATAGCTGGACGTAAGCGTCCCGGCCTTGACCGGCGCGGGCAGAAGGACTTCCTTGTGATATTTACGGTCGCCCGAGCGGGCGGCAATATCCAGGATGTCGCCCTTGACTTCCACCTTGATGTCCGCCTCGTTCACGCCGGGCATTTCAGCATAGATCTTCACTTCTTCCTTTTCGTCAAACACGTCCGTCATCGGTTCGCGCTCCTCATCTACGGTCGGCCCCTTCGGCGTTTGCTTGACGTTACCGAACGGCTCCACCACCGGCTTGCCGCCCACGGCCGATTTGACGGTGAACCCATAAACCGCTTTCATGCCCTTCTTAAGATGACCGAGGTCCACTTCGCCCTCTTTATTCATCTCGCCACCCGCTTCCTTCAGTTTCGAGGCCAGATCCACCAGGCGCTCGAGGCCCTTGAACATCCCGCCCAGGCTGATCTTGCCGACACCGAGGTCAATGTCGAGGTTGTCTTCCTGCTCGCCCTTTTTTTTCTCATCTTTCTTCTGCATAAACCGGCTCCTTTCTTGGATTGATCTGTTCAATGCATATTCACGCCGATTCCCCGGCACGCCGTGCAAGGCAGGCGGGTTGCTCCCGACCGGCCACCGCCCCGGCAGGCCGCGCACGCGCTAATCGTCCGTCCGGTCACCTGCACAACTCCCTTACCACGGCAAACCGCACAGGATAGACTGCGATTCAAAATAGACGTACCCGCCCCGCGGCAATAGGCGCAAACGACGGCCAGCGGCCCCACATCCACTGTGCCCTTGCCCGCGCAGACCAGACAGGCCCCTGTTTTCTTTGAGGGCGGAATGCCCGTGCCCTTGCAAAAACCGCAGGGATAAGTGATGCGGTCGAGCACCTCCCCAGGGGCGCCGGCCTTCTGCCGCTTGAAATCGTAGCTGACCCAGTTCATAAAAAAATCCAGTCTTAATACTTTATTTTCATTTTTTTACGCACTTTACCGAATGGCTTTCCCAGTTGGCCCTGCTTGAGCTCCCTTTCCCGGACAAGCTCATCCTGCAGTTTATCAAGACGTCGATTGACACTACTTAACTGCTTGCCCAGCAGGCGATGGCGTTTGCTCACCACCATATGCTCTTTATCCATCCGATCCCGCTCCTGGGACAGAATAAACAGGTCCAGATACATGGACCGCTGCGACTTGGGAATCGAACGGATACCCGCCGAATGAATAGTTTTCACGTCCCTGGCACCATGAATGAGAACTTGTTTTTTCATTAATCTTCCTTTCTTATGATTTGCGCACGTATTTGTGAACCAGTTTTTTAACGGCCTCCTTGATGGCCTTCTGGTTTGAGAGTTTCCCCACCCGGCTGGTTTCCGAAGCCAGGATATCCTGGCAGATTTGCAGGAAATTCCCGTTGGACCCGGCCGGCGTAAAGCCCTGACCTTTCAGCGTCTTGGCAATGATGATACAGCCGCGCACGGTGGGCGGAAACTCGCACTTGCCCGAGTCCCGCAGGTCCCGGACAATATTGACGATTGTCTTGGCGCTGGCGAGCGGGATCCTGGACTTGGCCCGCGTAATGGCCACCTCGGTATCGTAATCGAAGAAATCTACGTCAATGGTCACCATGCGGTCCCGCAGGGCATCCTGGCTCTTATGCACGCCCGCGTATTCCTCGGGATTGGAGGTAAAGATGGCGCTGAATTTAGGATGCACCTTCAGGTAGGGCTCATCACCGCCGCGTCCCACCGGCATATCCATCATGCCCTCCTGGAGAATGGAAAGCAGGATGTTGTTGGCCTCCGGCCGTGAGCGGGTGAACTCGTCGTAGATCAGGGTAAACCCGTAACGGCACGCCACGGTAAGCCGATTGTCCATCCAGCACTTGGTCATGTCTTCCTCGGTTTTCTTCACCCGTGAAATGAAATTATCCACCAGCTTCCGGAAGTGATAACCATGCTCGCCGCCGACTAAATCCGCAGTAGTGAATTGCTCGTCACCGTGCATGATGACGACCGGCCGGCCAATTTGCCGTGACACGTGCATAGCCAAAGTGGTTTTGCCTGTGCCCGATGCGCCCCGGAAATGAACGGGATAGCCGGCCTTCAAGTAAGACATCGCCCGCTTAGTCAGGCCCTTGACATACGCGGTTTCCACGAACCCCGGTAACGGACTGGGTTCCAAGACGGTTGTGATTTCATCAATCATAGCTTTGCTCCTTTTACGGCAACGAATTCCACCCCTTGATATTTTTGGCCGTTTTGTTCCAAATTCGGTTGGCCTCCTCAAAATCCGCCCGCGCTTCCCTGGCTTTCTTTTCAAAGCCTGCCTTGAGCGCAAGGAATTTTGCCGACGCCTGCGTCATCTTTTTGATCCTGTTTTCCCGGATGGTTGGCTCAGTCATTTTATTGCCACTCGCTCTTTCCACCGCAGATTGTGCAAGGCACTCGTTTCGCGGGCAAATATTTCAACCTTCGGCACTTTTACCGCGCCGTTCTTTCAACGTGGCCGCCATGGCTCTCCAGGTCCGTCCGGCGCCCAGGAGATCGGAGCGTGTCTCCGCGCGCCGGTGGTAGCATGTTTTCAGAAACACTTGCACCGCCGGCACCATTGCCTTCCGATATTCCGCCAGTTCCTTTCTCAACGCGTTCGCCTGGCAGCGCTGAAGGATACGGCATTGGCCAATGAACAATCGGGCATCACCTCGAATGGTGTTGCTTTCATCCTTCACAAAAGCCAGGGCGATTTTCCGCGCTCTATAACCGGTAATAACACTTTCGCACAGGGCCTGCATGCCCGCCGCAACGTCATTCCTCATGTGTTTCCTTATTTGCCAAATGCAGGATGCAGAATTGGGCATGGTTCAAGGTTCAGCGGTTCACGGTTGCCGATTTACCAGTAAACTCCCAACTGCGAACCTTTGAACCATGCCAATATTTATTTACTCTGCGCCTTCGTTTTCCTTTTTCTTTTTGGATTTCTTATCAACGGCCTCCTCGACGGAAGACGTGTCGCCGCCCATTTCAATGGACGTCACGTTGCCTTTCTTACGGGCGTGCGCCAGTGATGCCGCCATGGAACTCCAGGCCCCGGCAGCTTTTTTATTGTCAGAGCGATATCCACCGATCAGGGCGCTCGCGTCGCCAAGAATCGTCTTGACGGAGGCAGTCGTGTCCCTCACCGATTTGGCCAGTTCTTTTTTCAGGGCATCGCTCATTTCTCCGTGAGCATTGGAGAATTCCTTGAGTTTCTTTTCGGTATGGCTCTTGATATCATGGGCTTCCTTGGCCAACCGGGCATTTAGATCCTTGGCCATCGCCACGCGCTCGCGGCTCATCGTCTTCATATCATCCCGAATGCCGCCCAGCAGGCCGCCGATGGACTGCGCCAATTCGCCGGTGAACTCTGTCAATGCCTTGGACTGGTCCGCGCCCATTTTGCGGCGGTCGCGACCGAATTTGTTCAAGGTTGACCGGGTGCCGTCCACGATGCCGCCGACGGCTTTGGTGCGCTGATTATAGGACGCCATGATTTCTCGTGTCGTGTCTTTCATGTTTTCCGCGATTTTCATTGCTCTTTCCTCCTGGGTTATCGGCTTCGTTCCTTGCGTATAGTGAAATCGGCTCACAGAGCCGATGCCACAGAATAGTCGTTTTATCCCGCCTGTTCCTGCACCGTGTTTTTCGTTTGTTCACCTCCTTGTGGATTTTGAGACCAACGAACGGCCTCGAACGCTTCTTTCATTCTCATGTCGCCGCAAAGCGGCCGCGCTGGTTGCCGATCGGCTGTGCTTGTCCCGGCGTAGCGCTCTCGCCTCGGCGACTTGTCCGCCATAGTCCCGACTCTACGAGAGGTCGGGACGACGGAGAAAGCCTTCGGCGGAGCCAGGGTTGGCGAAGAGGAATCCTTGTTGCGCTGTTGCTTGAACTCGGCGAGCATCCGGCGCACTTCTTCCCGGCGTTTGAATTTCCGGGCAATGCGTTCTTTCCCCTGGCTCTGAATGTGGGAGATCATGTCTTTAAAATCTTTGATCCGCAGGGTATTGCCTTTAACCAGCAGTTGTTTCACCAGCATGACCGTCGCCTGTTGGTCGGCTTGCGCCTCGCGGAGGTTGGAAGTCAGCTCTTCCTTGCACTGAGCCTGTTCAGCGAGTAATTCCTTGATGGACTTCAAGAGGTCGAGGATCTTACGGGTATTGCCTTGGGCCAATTGGTCGCGGATCTGGCCATAGCATTCTTTCAGCGACGCAGCCAGGCGCTGTTGTTCGGCCAGAAATTCGTTAAGTAGGGCGCGGATTTCCTTTTCCTGCTCGCGGCGGGGTTCGACGATCCGCTGGATCATTAGGTCATAATCTTTGTTGCGCAGATGCTCATTACGGGCGAGGACATCGCGGAGTTGACGGTGGATAAGTTCCTGCTCCTCGCGAGCCTGGTCGGCCCCCTCCTGGAAATCGGCAAGGACAAGGCGGGTAGTGTCGAAGATGGATTGAACGCCTTCAATCCGCTGTTCATACGAGGAAAGGATATCCTCCATGAGGCGGGCGGGCTGTAAAACATCCGGCATGATTTACTGCTCCTAAAAGTGGCTATTGCTTTGCCAGTTACAACTTTTTAAAAACCCCAGGAATGACTTGGCGATCCGTGCCAGCTATCCCGTGAGGAATCGCAGGGACGAATCGGCAAGCATTCCCTGTCCCGACAAGTCGGGACGGAGGG
>VSJD01000331.1 GCA_008636095.1 Kiritimatiellota bacterium
CCCCCCCCCCCCCCCCCCCCGTAAAAAGACATCCTAAGTGACTTAATGGCAAAGCATTACACTTGGTCCAATAGGTCGCTACGTAACGGATTATTTCCGCAAATTCCTTGAAATCCACCGGCTTCGCAATGTAACTGTTGGCGCCCAACTGATAGCTGGTCATGACATCATACTCTGATTGGGATGTGGATAACATCACCACCGGCACCGGCCGGGTACGGGTGTCGGCCTTGAGTTGCTTAAGCACTTCCAATCCATCCACTTTAGGCAACTTGACATCAATTAAAATAAGTCTCAGGCCGGCGAGGTTGGCGCCTTCCTTTCCGGCTGAGCCGAAGAAATATTCGAGCGCTTCGGCGCCATCGCGCACAACACGAATGTTCCAGGAAACACCGTTTGTATGCAGGGCATGAAATAACAATTCCACATCGTTGGGATTATCTTCCACCACGACAATGTCTGGCTGAGCGGTCTCCGTCATACTGCATTCCTCCCACTTAACGTAAAATACACGGTCGCGCCTTTATCTGGCGCCGCCTCGATCCAAACACGCCCGCCATGCCGCCGGACAATCTGTTTGACGTTGGCCAACCCAACGCCGGTGCCTTCATACTCCTCGGCTTTGTGGAGGCGCTGAAACACCGTAAAAATCTTGCCGGCATATTTCATGTCAAAGCCCGCGCCGTTGTCCTTGACAAAATAGACGCTTTCGCCGCCCTGTTCCTGACAGCCGATTTCAATAACGGCCTGCTCCCGCCGGCGCGTGAACTTAAGGGCATTCGAAATCAGATTGGCATACACTTGCCGGAGCATAATTGGATCAGCCTGGCACGGCGGCAAATCCCCCACCCGCACATCAACTTCGCGTCCCTTCTGTTCGTCCTTCAGTTCTCCCAGGACTTCTCGAATAATTTTCTCCGGCATGACAGGTTGCGTCTTCAGCGGCTGGCGGCTCAGGCGCGAAAAATCCAAAAGATGATTGATCAATGCGCCCATCTGCTGAGTGTTATTCCGCACCACCTCCAGGCAATGGCGGCCATCGGCCGTCAGAACCGAAGACCGATCCTCCTGTAATATGCACGAAAAACCGTCTATGGCGCGCAGAGGAGCGATTAAATCGTGCGAGATTGAATATGCAAAAGACTCCAGTTCCTGATTGGCGGCGGCCAGTTCGACAGTCCGGTCTTTAACGCGTTGTTCCAGGGTTGCGTTGAGTTTCCGGATTTCCTCCTCCGTCCGCTTACGCTCTTCCTCCACGCTGATGGCCGACGCGATGATACCCATAATCTTTTTGTCGTCTTCCGTGGGATAGCAATCCTTCTGGTACACCACACAGAGCGAACCAACCGGCTGTCCCCCGCACTTAACTGTCTTGCCGACATAAGTCTGCAAACCATATCGGACAACATTAGGATCGCTCTGGGTATAGGTGGAGGATGGCAGGTTCCGGATCACCACAACCTCCTCCGAATTTCGCTGGATTACATCGTAACAGATATGGCCTTCGGGTTTATCCTTCGGATTGTAATCAACCGGAACATGCCATTGGCCCAGCGAACATAGCATATTTCCTTCCAGGCGATTATAGAGCGCACAGGTTCCGTCCAGAAGTTCGCCGCACAGGGCCGTCAGGCGATTGAGATTTTCAGTGGCATCACTGCCCTGTTTCAGGAAACACGCATTAATCTTAGTCAACCGATCTTCTTGACGCTTGCGTTCGGTAATGTCGGATACTATCCCGTTAAAAACAATTTCGTTTTCACGCAGCGACGGAGTGGAGTTTCCGGAAAACCAAACTTTCTCACCCGAAGGCTTTTGTAATATCCCTTCATATTTCCATTCGCTTGTTTCCTTAACCGATTTCTCAATTGATGTTATAAAACCTTGCCTGTGTTCAGGAATAACCAGTGCCATGAAACGTTCTAAATACCCCTTTAAGTCAGGTTTGAGGCCAATGATTCGTTCCGACATATTGCTTATATAATAAAACCCCATTTCTCCGTTCGGCCTGGCATAGAACTGATAGACAACACTGGGAATCCGAGTTGTCATTTCAAGCAACAGCACTTCGCTCTTTTTAAGAGCCTCTTCCGTCCGCTTGCGTTCGGTGATGTCTTCAAACATCACCACGAAACATTCCATTTTGCCACCGGCGTTCTTAACGGGAAACACGGTGGAGCGGAAACATACCAGTTTATCCGGCAGTTCCGGATACAGCCAATGGGGATTATACCACACCTCCGGGTTCACGTGTGTTTTACCCGCAAGCTGGACTTCACGAAACTCATCCTTATTGGCAGTGGGATCGTCAAAAAGACACCAGTCGGCCGGCGGCATTGCATGGAACATATCGAGAAACGCCTGGTTTGCCCTGACATGATGGCCCCCGGCATCAAGGATTTGAATCCCATAGGGGTTCAAGTCAATAATGGAGTTCAACGTGGCGCGCTCTTGTTGCAGCAAACCTTCCGATCGCTTGCGCTCAGTGATGTCGCGGGAGATACCGAGAACCGCATCCACTCTTCCACCCGGGCTCTTGAGCGGAACCAGATGGGTTTCCTGCCATTGGGTAATTCCCGCCAGTTCCGTTTTCTGCTCCGCAAAAAGCGACTCTCCGGTGGCAAAGACCTGGTCGAGCGACAGTTTCTGGCTGGCAGCTACCGCCGGCGGAAAAAACGAGGCCCGGGGTTTACCGTTCACCTCCGCGGCGGGACGCCCGAGGGCTTTCAGGGCCACGGGGTTGACATACTGGACAGTATCGTCCCGGTCAATGACATAGATAAGGTCGAACGACGATTCAATCAAGGTTCGGTAGTGTTGCTCGCTCTTTCGTAACGCTTCCTCCGTCCGCTTGCGCTCGGTAATTACGTCAAATACAGCCACAAAGCATTCTTTTTCAGGGCTGTAAACTGAGACCGCAAACCACATCTTTAAGGCTTCAATATACTTTTCAAACCTCTCTGGCTTGCCGGTCAAAGCCACCCTGCCGTAAATTTCCAACAACCCCGGATCCGACTCTCGTATACCCGGAATGACTTCAGATGCTTTTTTCCCGACTACGCTCTTCAACCCGGTCAGGGATTCAAAAGCGCTGTTAACATTAAGGTAAACAAAGTCTTGTGGACGCCCTTGATCAAAAATCATCCTACAATACGAAAATCCGTTCAGCATGTTATCAAACAATGAACGATAGAGCTCCTCTCTCTCCCGCAGTTCTTCCTGCGACTTAAAGAGGTTAAAAGCCATCTCGATTGAGGATTGGAGCACGACATCACCGGAGTTCTTGATTACGCAGCCGTAGCCGGCGACCTCTTTGATTCGCTCCACATATTCCTTTTCCGTGTGCACGGTGAGAAACACGATGGGGAGATGACGCTTCCCGAAAATCTGCCTGGCCGCTTCCGCGCCGTCCATGCCAGGGCCCAGTTCAATGTCCATGAGAACAAGGGCGATTTTGTCATTGCCGGTTGCAATTTGGACCGCCTCTTCGCCGGATTTTGCGGTGACAACAGCGTAACCAAAGCCCTTGAGCAGATGCGCCTCGACCATCATGGTGGCGGCGTCATCTTCAACGAGCAGGATGGTTTTCTGTTCCTGATTTTTCATGGCATTGATTTGTCCGCGATTAACGTGGGTGGCACATACTATCCAAGGTAAAAACCTTTGGAAACATAAAACGCACCCCACAGGGGTGCATTTCCCAAATACAACGTTTTTCCTGGCGATCTCGCCAGCCTCAAGGTTCTACCATGGGCTTTTATGTAGCACCCCGTTCCGTCTTCGCCAGGGCACTCCCCCTTATGCGACTCGCCCTCGCGTAGCGCTATGGCGGAGCAGCAGGGATCCGCTTCCACCATCGACAATGCTATGGCAGACAGGTCGGCGGGACAAGTCGGCGGACAAGTTGCGGCGCATTATCCCTGGGCGGCGGCGGGCTTAATCCGGGACTCCAGCTGTTCTATGCGCTTCAGCAGGTCCGTATTTTTTGCTTCCAATTCGGTTTCTTTCGCCTTCGTGGATAAATAGGCATCCGTCTGCCACCAATTGATGCCCATCTCCAGCGCCTTGTCCACGGAAGCGATCAGGAGCCGGATTTTGATGGTCAGCAGGTCAATATCGGCGATCTGGATTTTGATGTCACCGGCAATCACAATGCCTTTATCCAGAACCCGCTCCAGGATATCGGCCAGGTTTGTGGCATTAATTGAATGGGTCATTAACTTTTCGTTGCTCATAGGCTGTTCTCCTTTTTTGAATGCAAAATCTTTGTTCTTCAAGTTTTCCGCTCATCGTATTCAGGCCAGTTTGCGGGCCAGAATAATCACGTCGGCTACGCGCTTGCGCACCGTGGCCAGGAAGTGGCAAGGCCGGCAATCCACGCCATCGCTCTTATAATCCGGGCATTCCAAAAGCACATTGACTTCCTTCTGTAATTCCAGCGCCAAGGCGGCCTTTTCGTGAACAGGCTCGGCCTGATTAATGCTTTCCGTCAGTTTATTAATACCCGGTTCCTGTTTTAGAAAAGTCGGACATTGGATGCCGGGTTCTTTTGTATGCATGGTTGGCCCTTCCTACATCAAATCGCCCAGCGGGCCCAGGTGAAGGTTCAAATCTTCATCCTTCAGCCCGAACACTTGTTTCAACTCCCCCATTTTTTGTTCCAGCTTCATCAGGGTTTCGCCAACGCGCTCAATTTCCTCATCGGTCAATGATCGGTTTTCCACACGACGCATGGCCTGTTTTTCCATCAGTTTGCGAATCAGTTCAATCAGCGTCAGAACCAGCTTAGCCAATCCTTTGTCCACGTTGTCGGGATTGGCTTCAATGCGACGGGGCAGGATATTCGACACCTGAACCAGCTCCTGCGCAAAGGCCTCGGGCGCGTCGGTTTCAACGATTCGGTTCATAATCATCCTTCTAAAGCAAGGTAACAGCAGTCGGCTTATTTATAACATCTGATCTCTGAGGCTCTGACCTCTGCCTCATGCGCACAAAATTATAGGGCGGCCAGGGGCCGCTGAACAAGTAACGAAGATCGCCGTCTTCGCGTTGCATGTCCGCATAGGCCTGTTTGAATTCTTCCTGCCGGTCGGCCTCCACCAGATATACAGCCTTCAAAAGCAGGTTGGGTGTGAGGAGCCGCTCCAGTTTTTTCTCCACCGTCCAGCGACTGAATCGCCGGTCAATCTCCGCGATCCGGCGGTCGGCCTCGGTTTCCATAAGCTGATTGATACGGAATGCGCCAAACCGCTTGGCCATGTATTGTCCCGCCGCCGAATTTGACAGGCCATGCCCGCCGGATTTGGCAGGAGGAAGCGACTGGACAACCTGTCGTTCGACGCTTTCTGCCGGCCATAGCACCTTGAGGCTAAACTCAACCTTGTGGCGGAGCCTGGCCAGATTCTCCCGGAATTCCGTCACATGTTCCACCATCATGATCAGAACCTCCTTCTGGCTTGCAAACAGGGTGCCGAACCGGAAAGGAAGCACTGTGGCAATCGTCATCAGCTTCTCCACGACGGCTTCATGGACCAGGGCATCATCCGGGCCGAGGCGGCCGCCGGCCCGCTCGAGATTGCTGAAGGCAGCGCTCATCCCACCGCAGGCGATAAACCCCACCGGCGAGCAGTCCAACCCCAACAACGGCGCTGCGAACTCCAGTTCCGAATCCATGACCGCGTAGATGTAGAGACTCATTTTATAAAATGCAGAATGATAATATGACCAATCAAAAGAGCCCCTTGCAAAACCACCAAAATGCGCCCAATGCCGCCTTACTCGTTTTTAACAGAAGACTGCTGGTTGATCGACTGCATAGCTTTCTCCATGCAGTCCGGGCATAGTCCGTGAGTAAAGGTCAGCAGGGAATTATCGCTGATGTATTCTTCCATCTGTTTCCAATGGTTCTGGTTCACGCGCACCTTGTTACAACTGGAACAAACGGAAATCATCGAATTCAAAACCCGTTTCTGCTGAAGATAGGTATTGCCAATGGCCACAATCGCCGCCACCAGCACGGCGGCCGTCAACAGGCACCCCCGAAAAATATTTACATCCTGCGGGTCAGTGCCGAAAAGCAAGGCCGGCATGTCCCGCACTTCGTTGACCCAGACCACCAGGATCAGCATGATAAACGTCAAAAACTGCCAGAAGCCGATATACGCAAAGGGATCTTTGGGCAGATGAATCGGCTCGTTTTTTGAAGGTTTTGTGTTCATATACAAACGCCTTAAGACACAAATATCAGGTTTGTGGTTTTCCCCCGTCGGCGCCTGGTGCCGACGGGGCATTTCCCCCGCCGCTCCGCAGGCGTTCCATGGTTTCCACCGAACTGAGCAGGACCCGCAAGCCGACGTAAATCAAGTCCACATCGGCCACCGAGATCACCGCATCACCGGCCACGACCACGCCCTTTTCCAGGACACGGTCAAGCACTTCCAGAAGCGTAACGTCTTTGGATTGCATGGCTTGATTATGCATGGACCATGGACTCCTTTGAAAACTGGCAGAAATTATAGGGCGGCCAGGGGCCGGTACAATCGAAGCGGAACCCTTTGCCTTCATAATCGGCCCGCAACTTATAGACCGCCCCCATCAGAACGCTGTGTTTCAATGCCTCAATCAAAAAGGCGGCATTCAGGATCATTTCCTCTTTCTGGGGCGTGACCTCTCCCGGCAAACAAGTGTTAAGGCGGGCCTTGAGACTGCACTCGCTCAAGCGCTCGAAACAATCCTGGCTGTAGTCAGTCAGTTTCCGCTCGGCTTCGGCCCGTACCAGGTCCTCCCGTTGTTTTTTCAGGAAGAACGCCTTGCCGGGCGTAGCCGCCGCTATTTCCTGATCCAGACTGATGACGGGCTCATCCTCGTCAACAAGCGCGGCAGACAATTTCCGGCGATCACAATACACTTTCACGCCCCACTCTTCCCGGCCCTTCAGGTTTAACAGCTTGGTTTGCAAAGAATCATAATTCTGCTCCAGGCTGGTGGTTAAATTGCCCTGATGCCGGAAAATGGTGGCAAACTTGAAAGGCACCACCGTCTGATGTTGCATGACACTTTCGATGACCCCTTCATGAAGTATAACTTTCAATTTAAGCCATTCTATGTCATTCACGTTCTGACGGAGCGCCTCTTCGTTGAACTCCAGTTCGCTGACATTGCTGACCACGGCACAGAGGTCGCGGTGGGCGATCCAGTAGAGATTATCCACCCGCGCCGCAAGATTCCGCAGATCGGGCGTCTCGCTGGTGACGCAGTAGAGATAAATTAATTCATGATCTGAAAGGGTCATGTTATTTTGCGCTCGTAGGCCTCGACTTCCAGACGACCGTTCAGCTTCATAGTGTACAGGTTGCGGTCTTGCACACGGGTCTGGAGTCCTAACGCCTTGATGAATGAACTTGGCTCAAACACTTCCGCCTCGATTGCCCAGCCGTCATCCGATTTCACGGCGCCGAGAATCTTGACCTCGCCGACCTGCAGGGTGCGTTTCAGAAACTCAACGGCGGTTTGCGAAGCTTGTTCAATGGTAGCCATGGTTATTCCTCCTCATTTTCCGAATCATCCAAGCGTGAAAGCAATTCGGCTTCCTGGCGCTGGAATTCTTGCTCATTGATTTCGTCCAACTCAAACTGCAACTGCAATTTCATCAGCTCTTCCTTGATCTTGTCGGGGTCTGAAAGCTCATGGTTAATCATATCGTTGAGCTTAACGCCCAGCGCCATTATGCCTTTGAGCGGCGCCAGTAAAATGTCGTCCAGCAGGAACATGTATCCTCCAAATTGAACTTCAGACGTCAGGCTCTGGATTCCCGCCTCCGCGGGAATGACAGAAGGGATGCTTTTCTTCATTCTGCATTCTTCATTCTGCATTCTGCCTTCCGTTTTACAAATCCCCCATCTCGATGACCAGGTTCACAAAATTAAAGGGCGGCACGGTGCCGACATATTTGAACTTCACAGATTCGTCATTCTGTTCCGCTAATTCTTGCACTTTCTTGTCGAATTCCGGCTCGCGGGACTGTTCCACCAGGAAAGCGGCATTGAGAATCATCATGTCGCCATAGAGACCATTGGTCTTGACTTCCAACGCCAGCGGGGCGAGCGCATCAAGCAGGACGGCCTGGCGCGTGTCCTTTTCTTTCTGGAGCGCGACCTCGACCATGCGTCCTATTTCGGCCCGCTGAAAGTGGGTCTTTTCCGCCGGCAGGGCTGCGATTTTTTCCTTCATCGCCCGGATATCCTCGTATTTATCCAGAATCATTTTAAAGACGGCCTCTTCCTTGAACACGGCCTTTACGCCAAGTTCGCGCTTGCCTTCCAGATTGCGGAGCAATTCCAGAAACCGGTCGTATTCCCGGGCCAGGATCAGTTTCACTTTTCCATCGTTGTCCGCAACCGTTCCGAAGCGGACCGGGAGGACCGTATGCACGAGCATGACCGCTTCAATGACTTTTTCGTGGGCCAGCAAATTGTCGCGCGAAACCTTAAACTTTTTGGCCGGCGACACGCTTACCACGGCGGCCAGTCCCTCATGATGGACGGTCCGGCATTCGTCCCCCCTCCCGCCGATACCTATGGGCCCGAACTTCTCGGGCGCCTGGGCGGCAATGATGCTGTACATATAGGTTCCTTCCGCGTCCATTGTATTATTCATCATTAAAATCTTTTCAGTGTCATCCCACAAGGTTAATATTTTGAGTTAAAACGCGTTTAATATCGAGGAAAACCAAGCATTCCTCGAAAAGTTCAGTTCCGATTTTCTGGTGTTATCTATATGGCAAGCGCCTCCCTTCAACACATGGCTGTCCCACAGGAATCATGCGAACCCCGGCAAATAGGCCAGTTCCGGGGCGCCGCAGATACGCCCCGGGGGTTTGGCTGTCCCATAGGAATTCAGCAAATCATCCAAGTAAAAATAGCGCCACAACACCGCACGAACCACGGTGAACAATCGCGTGAAACTATGCGCCCAGGAATAGAGATAAGCCAGATAACGCAGAATCAAGTGCACCAGCAAACC
>VSJD01000202.1 GCA_008636095.1 Kiritimatiellota bacterium
CGTGCAAAATACGTTCGCGCGTAATGCGGCTATGTTCGCTCAATTGCAGGCGCGCCATGCCATCACGCCAAACTCCCAGAGTTTTAACCAGCAACGTCAGGAATATGGCCAGGATCATGCTGCTCAAGGCAGCTGCCACCAGAACTTCACTCAGGGTGAACGCAGCGGTGTTGTATGGTTGCGTTTTCATCAGTTGCGTCCGATAGCGTAACGCGTGACCCGGTAAATCAAGTCGTTGGTCAAGGCAACCGTTTTGCCGCCCGGCCAGAAACGATTGCGTTTGACGCGCACTTCCACGTCCCATTTGTAAGGTGTGCCCAAGTTGGGCGTGATCATCACACGGATTTCGGAGTTGCTGGGAAGCAAGCTGGCTCCCGCCGGCGGGGAAGCGGGCGGCAGGTTGGTGGCCAGGACCGCGTTGGTAAAATTGTAGGTGTTGAAGATTTCCAGCGTTCTATCAAACGCCAGGGCATCCGCATCCAGGCGCTGTTGATTGGCGCAGATCATCGCGTATCCGATCATGATTGTGGAATATAGAGCCAAGACGGCCAAGGCCGCAATGGCCGAAGCATAGACCACCTCGATAATGGTAAAACCCGAGTCGAAAATAATGGCATCCCCGGGCTTTGCCATCCGCTCCGACAGGATTATTTGATCACGTTCCATTTTGATTGGCGTCTTTGACCGGGGACCTGGTTTTCTTAAGCAATTCCGCAATGTTGTCTTGCGAGATTATCTTATGGACCGGCTTGGTTGCGGCCTCGTCTTTTTCAGCGTCGGCCATCAGTTCTTTGAGATTATATTTTATTTTTTTCATATTTGGGCTTCAAAGGTTTTTGACGATTTCCTCAATCATAATTTTAATTTTGTCAAGGGGATTGGTTTTAAGAATATAATTTATCGCGCCGTCTTGAACGCATTTTTTTACCGTCTCCGTTTCCGCCACGGATGTCAGCATGACCACGTTGGCGTCCGGGAACTTGGCACGGATTTCCTTGAGCGCCTCATCACCATTCTTGGCGGGCATATTGATGTCCAGGAGCATTAAATCCGGCTGTTCCTTCGCATACAAGGCAACGGCTTCCTGGCCGTTCATAGCTTCCCCGACACAACTCATCTTAAGATCTTTAATGACACTTTTCAGGGCGTAACGGATCATGGCTTCATCATCTGCAATGGCAACCCGGCAATTTTCAATTTTCATGATTATAACTCCATGCTTGTTTGGTTAGTGTCATTATCCATAAATTTCGACATTGAGTCAAGAACTCTATCCTTTGATGGAAAAAAGCCGTTGATTTATGCAGAGGCAACCGATATTATTTGTCTGCCTGCGATGCATCTTGTCAGCGGATGATTACAGAGAATAAACATGCGCGCATTCATAGCTATTTTCGCATTGGCGTTAATGCTCATAACGGTCGGCCTTTACCGAGTTGTTAATCACGATTGGGTTTCATGGCGACAGGCCGAAGACGCTGACAAAAAAGGTGATTACCGTCAGGCCATGGAAAATTATTCTATCTTGTGGTCGAAGGGATTTGAACCGGCTTTGGTATTTCCAAGTCTATTTGCTGCTTATTTACGGTCGGGTCAGCCGGATAAGGCCGCGCAGGTCGCCCGGGAGGCGATTCTTATAGCCCAGAGCTCCCCTGGTCGTTCGCGCTTAAAAAGCGATGCCGAAGACAGCAACTCCATTGCCGAATGGAAGGCGCGTCTGGAACTGGCCCGGGCGCTCAGTTACGCAAAACAATATTCGGAATCAGTCACGGAGTATCGCCGCGTGCTGAAGATGCGCCCTGATTTGCCGCAAGCCCAGCTGGAATTGGCCAGAGTGCTTTTTTGGGCAGGCAACGTAAATGCAGCCCTGCTTGAATTCCTGCGTGTGCCGGTTTCTGTGCGGCAAAGGGACCTGCCCGCGCTTGAATTGGCGGCAAAGATTTATGCGGCCAGGGGTGATTTTGCCGAAGCAGAGAGTTATTTTCAGCACGCAAGCAATAAATCGGGTGGTAAAAATTATCCTTTAATCCGCGAATGGGCCGCTGCGCGCCTGACCAGCGGCGACTATTACGGGGCCGAAGAATTAATCCGCGCAATGCTTGCCGGTAAAGTTTCTACGGATGAAGACTTGCTCCGGCTGGCCGACATCCTGAAGGCGGAGCAGAGATACGAAGAAGCGGAAGGCATTTATTGGCGCCGGCTAGTGGTTGAGGCGCCCACCGCACCGTTCTTTCTCGGCATGGCTGATTTAAAATATCGCGAAAAAAAATATCGCGAAGCCCTGCAGTGGTTGCGTGATTATAAAGAACGGTTTGATGCGTCGCCTGCTTTTTATCTTTTGACAATACACGGTCTTGTTGCTCAAGGTTATTATGACGAGGCTTGGGATATGTGCGATGAATTTCGGGAAATTGCCCCGACGCAAGCCGACCCTTGGCTGGAAATGGGCAAATTGGCCCTCAAACAGAATCGGCCTGATCTTTCCAAGGTTTTCTTTTCTACCGCGCATTCCTGCGATTCCAACCGAGTGGAGGCGCTTTATTTCAGCAAATACGATGTCGTGACCAATATGACATTTGTTGCCAGTTTGACAAACGATGCAAATAATTCACCGATAATCTTGTGTAAATGGGGTGACTGCTATGCCGGCGAGGGACATTCGGCAATGGCCATTGCCTGCTATCGGGCTGCTTTTAACAGAGATCCTGCTTGTCTGCCGGCGGCAATAGGCGAAGCATTTATGTTCGGCGTTGATCATCAATATGATTCGGCCATTAACAAATATTCCCGGCTGGCAAAAGCATGGCCGCGGCACCGGATGATTCAATTGGATTATGCCCGTGTGTTGAGCTGGTCGAAAAATTACGATCGCGCCATTGAACAATACGACCGGTTGATTGGCATGGCGGTAGAGGATCCATTGCCGGTTTTTGAAAAGGCACGGGTGGCTTTCTGGAAAAAATCGTTCCACCAATCAATGGATTATTATCAGGAACTGTGTGCTCCTCCGGTTGACTGGCAGTTAACCGTTGCTTTGCAAAATATTCTCCGCACCGGTCCTCAGGAAAAAAACACGGCCAGGGAGTGGCTTTCCAAGAAGGTTGAACGCTTGCGGAGCAGGGAAGGAAAAGATATTTACAAAGAAATGGAATCATTTCTTAATGAATGGCCGCTTGTTTCACCGACTTGGTCCAAGGCATGGCGCCAGCCAGTTGAAAACACTCTGGTTGATTTGTGGCCAGCGTATCTTATTCAAAAAAATGCCGTGCTTGAACGGACCGCCAAAGCTAATCTATGGCAACGCCGTTGGCAAAATGCCGAAATAAATCTCAAGGAACTTACCGCGACTACGCCGGGCAATGAGGAAGCATGGTTTGATTTAGCCCAGTCCCAGTACGCGCTTGGCCTCAAGAAATCGGCATGTCAAACTTACGCTCAACTCCTGGCGCTGGATCCATTGCATCAGATGGCCCCGGAAGGTTTGCGGAAATTAAGGATTGATAGTCATCCGGCCTTGGATGCAAGTTACGATTACTGGTATGAAAACGGTTATGGCCATTTGGCTCAGATAACGCGGCATGAAACCGCTATCCGCGCCGATGTGCCGATAGCATCTGATTATTATTTTACGGTTGCCGGCGAACAGTGGCAGTATCGGCCGAACGAAGTCAACCAGACTTGGCTGGCTTATGGTCCGACACTTCAGGCCGGCGGCGTGGCTAACCATTGGTTGAAAGGCAACTTTGCCTATTCCCGGCAGATATTCGAGAGTAAAGATGTCCAAAATGCCAATAGCGGATATGCCGAGATTGAAGGCGCCCTGAATGATTATTTTTCTTTGGGGCTCCGTGGTGAACGGCAAAATAATTTTGCCAACGTTTATGCCCTTAAACAGGGCATTCAACTGGATTCCATCGGCGCACATCCGGTATTGCGGGTTAACCGCGATATTCAGGTTGACGGTGAGGCAGCGTGGCAGGCTTATACCGATCAAAACAGCGCCCAGCATCATTGGCTGCGCGGCATGGGGCTTTTAACCCAGCATCCTCGCGAACTAAAACTCATTCTTCGCGGCGACTATCGCAATACATCGGAGAAAGACCAGGAAATATGGGAAAACGGACAACTGGTTGATATTGTCCATCCCTATTGGTCCCCGCAGGATTATTTTGCCGGCGCCGCCGGCCTGGAATGGCGCCACGATCTTGCGAAAAACTACTTCGCCGGCGCAAAACTCAATTACTATGATCTTATCTGCACCTTCAGCACGGATACCGAAGATAATCCCGGCGTGGCATTGGGCGGCGAATGGCGTTATGATTTAACTCCCCATGTCGCCTTCCGTGTTACCGGCATGATTAATCGTTCCCGAAAATGGGATGCCGAACAGCTTTCACTCCGCCTGACCGGATGTTTTTAAACCAAATTTCATATTTTAACGGATTTTTATGACTGATATGATAACGCAGAGAATGGCCAAGGTATGGATTGCGGCTTTGCTGACTGCCATCGGACTCGCCGGTGGATATGTAGCCATCCGCCTGATTTTATTTATTATGGCGGATTACGGCTGGATTGAAAAACTGGTGGCGGGTTTACTGTTTCTTGCCGAGACTTTTATTATTATCCATGGAATTAATTATTTCCGGCATATAATTCAGGTTCTGCGCGTGCATGGTACTTTGTTCAATGAGCCGCCGGTGCCGCAGCTGGGCCATGATAAGCCGCCGGTTGCGATCGTAGTCTCTTCGTTCCGCGAACCTTTGGCCGTGATTGAAAACACACTGGTCTGTTTTCATAATCTGACCTATGCCAACAAAAGCATTTATTTACTTGACGATACCCGCTATGATCAGGGCTCTCCGGAGGATAACCGGCAATACCGCGTGTCGGTAGACGCATTATGCCGGCGCATTGGAATTCCTATTTTCCGCCGTAAATGGCATGGCGCCAAGGCGGGTATGATTAATGATTTCCTCGCATTTCGTGCCGGCGAAACACGGAAAGGATTTGAAATTCAATCCTGGGGCAAATCGCCCGGTGAGCCTGAAAAATACATGATGGTTTTTGACGCTGACATGAATCCTTTCCCGGATACCGTTGAACCGCTCGCTGCCCAGATGGAAGCCGACCCGAAATTGGCTTTCATCCAGACCCCGCAGTATTACACCAATTTTGAAGCCAACCGCATTGCCCGTGCGGCCGGGTTGCAGCAGGTTGTGTTTTATGAATATATCTGTGAAGGCAAGGGAATTGAAGGGGCTATGTTTTGCTGCGGCACAAATGTAATTTTTCGGCGCGCTGCCCTGATGGACATCGGCGGTTTTGATGAGACATCCGTGACGGAGGATATTGTCACTTCTGTCAAATTTCATATGAATGGGTGGCGTTCGGCCTACAGTAGTAAAGTCTGTGCTTTCGGCATGGGACCGGAAGATCTTGGGGGTTATTTTAAACAGCAGTTCCGCTGGGCATTGGGAACGCTCGGGTTGTTCCGGCATTTGGTGAGTTTGTTAATCAGCCGGCCAAGGGCGATGGCTCTGTCAGCCTGGTGGGAATATATTGTCTCCAGCACCTATTATTTTATAGGTACTGTTTTTTTACTCATGGTCCTGGCGCCAATTTGTTATCTTTTTTTCCGGATTCCGACCTATTTTGCGCGTCCGGAAATTTATTTTATTGCATTTATACCTTATTTTGCATTGACCCTGCTGGTGTTTTTTACAACATTGGCGCGGCGCCAGTACCATTTCAGGGACATTGTTTTAGGACAGTTACTGATTGCCGTCACATTCCCTGTTTACCTTCAGGCGGCCTGGTGGGCATTACTTGGCAAAAGGGGGGGATTTGTGGTTACGCCCAAAACCGGAGCAAATTCTCTGCCGTTGAAAAGTCTGTGGCCGCAGTTATTAATATTAATTCTCTGTTATATGGCGGTTGTTTGGGGGTTCTGTCGGATTTATTACGAGCGCGAGGTCGTCAGCGCCGTGCTGGTCAACATGTTCTGGTGTTTATATCATATGCTTATCCTGGGGAGTGTGTTTTATTTCAATGCAGTTGAGCCATCAAATAAACAGAAAATTTAAAACCGCGCTGCTTGCCTGGCTTGCGATTTATGCGGGAGCGAACGCGCAACAGGCGCAAATTCCATTTGCCGGCGTGGCACTGGATGGTTACCCAATCCGGGCTACGCAGTTAAGCGATGCTGGTCATGCTATCGGCATGCAGCCGGAAATCGTTGTGTTTTTCATGCAATGGCCGGAAAAATTTGAAGCAGGAACAAGTTGTTTTCCGCGCGAGACGTTCGACCTGATCTGGCAATCCGGTGCACTACCATGCCTGACATGGGAGCCCATGACAACTCGGGTGGACCAGGAAACGGCCATTTTGGCGGGTGATATTCTTAAAGGGCGTTACGATGACTATCTGATGGCTTTTGCGCGGCAGTCCGTTCGCTGGCCGCATCCTTTTATTATTCGCTTCGCCCATGAAATGAATCTTGACCGTTATCATTGGGGCACGCTAAAAAAAGATTATGGACCGGAGAGCCCTGCCATCTACCGGAAAATGTTTGCCTATATCGTGCGTTTTTTCAGAATCTGCGGCGCGGACAATGCAATCTGGTGTTTCTGCCCTAATGTTGATTCCATTCCCAATACCGGGAAAGACCCTGAAAACAACTGGAACACAATAGATAAATATTATCCCGGTGATGACCTAATTGACGTTTGCGGCCTTGATGGTTACAATTGGCTGGTAAATGGTGTTGTCGACTCCGGCCGGTCTTTCAAAGCAATTTTTGAAAAGCCGGTTCAATGCCTGAAGACAATAGCGCCGCGCAAACCGTTGATTGTATTTGAAACCGCGAGCCCACGGTCGTCCGGCGATAGAAAGCAGTGGCTCCAGGATATGCTTTCATCTGCGCAGTTGTGGAATTTGAAAGGCATTGTCTGGTTTCAAGTAAGGAAGGAAATGGATTGGCGTTTGTTGGAAGGCGAACTAGGATCGGTATGGGGCGCGCCCACACCGGAAAATCGTGTGCAGGAATGGATTAACAGACTTTATTATGAAAAAAAACGAACTATTGGAAAATATTCGGAGCGCAATTAACGCCGAAGAATCGGCCTCAACGGTGTACCTTGGGCATTTAAAAGCGCTTATGGCCCGCAGTCAGCTTGATCCGGCTGTTGTTAAAAATGCCCAAACCGGACTGGGCGAACTGATTGAAGTCAATCAGGATCACCGCCATATTTTGGAAGCGCTGGAGAAGAAGGTAGAAAAGGATTCCGCCAATGATTTCTAATCGCGATTATCTTCAGTATTTTCAGCAGGTACTGGCAATTGAAATTCAGATGGAACAGACCTATCGCCAGATGATTGACTCATTAACTAACGCTGAATATATAAACATCTTTCAAAAATTAATGGAAGCCGAGCAGGCTCATCAGGCTAAAGTACGCGAAATAATGAAATATTTTGAGAAATGAAAAATGAACGGATTTATAAACAGGGCTTTATGACAATCACACCGTCCTCCTGTATTTCCTTGAATCTTGAATGATGTTGCCAAGCCTGCCGCTCTTTTCGCTTAACAAAATTTAAAATTATCATTGATTGTGAGTGATCGGGCAGATATGATCCTCGCCGTTATTGCTGCAAAAGATATTTACAGGGCGAGATAGCTCAGTTGGTAGAGCAGCGGACTGAAAATCCGCGTGTCCTCGGTTCAATTCCGAGTCTCGCCACCACCCCTACGCCCTTAGGGCTACGGGGGGGGGCAGGCCCTCCTTTTTATTCGATCCTGCGCCAAAGCGCTTCCACCTACGCCCAAGCGCTATGATGGACAGGTCCGTCTTAACCAAGGCTTTGCCGGACAAGTCGGAGGGCAAGCTCGCCTTTATGTTCGATAAAGGCAACTAAGAATCGCACTCGATTTTTCTGCCCAATTTTTCCGCTTGCGTTCCGGGAGGGATGTGGTACGGTGTCCGCTCATTGAGTCCCGACTCTCTTTGAGAGTCAGGACAGAAGCGAGTGTTCCCCCGTGCCACGGGGGAGAACCAAAGCGGATTGTTCCGATTCTCAGGCGAGGAAAGGGACCAAAAAGGAGGACCTGTGGCCGATACGAATGAATTGTCTTTAACCGTCAACGTCAACGATCTATTGGATGCCGGCCTGCACTTCGGCCACCAAAGTAAACGGTGGAACCCGAAAATGAAGCGCTTCATTTTCGCCAAGCGCGGCGGGATTTACATCATTGACCTGGCCAAGAGCCTTTCCCAACTGCGGGAAGCCCAGCGCTTTGTCTATGAAACCGTCGCCCACGGCAAGGGTATCCTCTTCGTGGGCACCAAGAAAGCGGCCCAGGAGATTATCAAGGAAGCGGCCACCCGCTGCGGCCACCATTATATCATCAGCCGCTGGCTGGGCGGCACGCTCACCAACCACCAGAACATTGCCAGCAGTGTCCGGCGCATGCGTAAAATCCAGGAGCTCGACAAAAACGGTTCCCTGGCCTCCATGCCCCAGAAGGAAGCCTCCCGCATGCGGCATGAACAGGCCCGCCTCGAGCGCAACCTGAGCGGTATTGCCAACCTCGCGGGCATGCCGGGCGCACTCATGGTCGTGGACGTGAACCGCGAAGCCATCGCCGTCAGGGAAGCCAACCGGATGGGCATTCCCGTGATCGCCATCGTGGATACGAACACCGATCCCGATCCGATCCAGTATCCCATTCCCGGCAATGACGATTCAACCCGCGCGATCAAGCTGATCATCAACGTCCTGGCCGAGGCCATCATTAAGGCTGAAGCCGACTTCGCCGTAGTACGGGCCCAGGAAAAGGCCGCCGCAGAAGCCGCGGCAAAGGAGCGGCCCGCCACGGAAGCGTCGCGCCCCAGGGCGCGCAAGGAA
>VSJD01000162.1 GCA_008636095.1 Kiritimatiellota bacterium
GGCGGCCATAAGCAGGATGGACAGAAACCTGATCAGGCGGCCATGATATTATGGGGAGAACACCCGATGAAAATCTATTTAAACGGCAAGTTAGTGCCCGAAAAAGACGCCAAGATATCCGTGTTTGACCACGGCTTGCTATATGGGGATGGCGTGTTCGAGGGGATTCGCTCTTACAATGGGCGGGTCTTCATGCTCGATGCCCATATTGACCGCCTGTACCGCTCGGCCAAGGCCATTGCGCTCGAAATTCCCATGCGCAAGCAGGATATGAGCGCCGCCGTGGTCAAAACCTGCAAGGCCAATAATACCATGAATGGCTATGTGCGCCTGGTGGTGACGCGCGGGGTGGGTACGCTGGGGCTCAATCCCTATACCTGCAAGAAGGGGCAAGTGATCATCATCGCCGCCAAGATCCAGCTCTATCCGCAGGAACTGTACGCGCATGGCCTGCAGGTGGTGACCTCGGGGACGCTCCGGAACCATACGGAATCCCTGAGCCCTTGCGTCAAGAGCCTGAATTACTTGAACAACATCATGGCCAAGATCGAGGCCATCAATGCCGGCGTGGAAGAGGTTGTCATGCTCAATCCGCAGGGCTTCGTGGCCGAGGCGTCCGGCGACAACATATTCATCATCAAGGGCAACCAGTTGGTGACGCCGCCCATCAGTTGCGGCGCCCTCGAAGGGGTTACCCGCGATGTCGTCATGGAGCTGGCCCGTCAGGACGGCCTGGACGTGCGCGAGTGCGTGCTGACCCGCTACGATCTGTATAACGCGGATGAAATGTTCCTGACCGGGACGGCCGCGGAAATAATCAGTGTGATCGAAATGGACCGGCGCACGATCGGAAGCGGCAAGCCCGGCGCGAAGACGCTGGCGCTGACCACGCAGTTTCGCGCGTTCGCCGCCCGGAACGGCACGCCAATCGTCTGAGGCCGGAAATCAGAGGTCAGAGATCAGCGGTCAGACGGAAGAAGCCGGAGGACGGACCGAATGAAGAACTAAGAACGAAGAACCAGGCACAAAGAATTATTTGCCAGTTTCTTTATTCTGACCTCTGACTTCTGACCTCTGACCTCTGTTTCTTGAGGAAGCGTCATGATGTGTGAAACATGCGGCAAGAAGATGGCGACTGTGCATTGGACGGAGATGGTGAACGACGCCGTCAAAAAAATGCATCTCTGCGAGGCCTGTGCCTCCGCCAAGGGGCTGGATGTCAATAATCCGGCGGCCTTCTCAGACGTTATGCTCGGACTGGGGGCGCAGAAGGAACCCGCGGCGAAAGAACGGGATGTGGCCTGTGCGCTCTGCCACATGCGGATCGCGGACTTCAAGAAAACATCGCGTTTGGGATGCCAGGCCTGTTACGAAACGTTTGCCGACGAATTAAAGCCCCTGCTGGAGGCCATGCACAAGGGTAACCAGCATGTGGGTAAAGTTCCGGCGCATAAAGAGGCCAAAGGAGCGGCCAAAGCCGGCCTGCTCCCGTCCCTGGCCGGCTTGCGCCAGAAATTGGAGGCGGCTATTGCCGCCGAACAATATGAAGAGGCGGCCAGCCTGCGTGACCAGATTCGGCAGGTCGTTGAAAAAGCCCCCGCCGCGCGTCCTCGGCCCGCTAAGGAAAAAGAATGAAAGTTGTGGATGAATTACTCAAGAACCCCAGTGCCTGGCTGAAGGTCGGCGCCCCCCCGGGCGTCATGGTCAGCAGTCGGGTGCGGCTGGCCCGCAACCTGGAAGGCGTTGCCTTCCCGGGCTGGGCCGGCGAGGAGGAGTCCCTGAGTCTATGGCAGTCCCTGCGGCCGATCCTAGAAGCCCTGCCGGGTTGCGCGGCGCCGGTTGCGCTGGAAATGGAAGGCCTGAGCCGGGTGGACAAGGAAATTCTCATCGAACGCCATCTCATCAGCCGCGACCTGGCGGAGAAGGGACGGGGTAGTGGACTGGTGTTCAAAGCCGATGAGACCGTGGTCATCATGGTCAACGAGGAGGACCACATCCGTATGCAGGCCATGTCGCCCGGATTGAGCTTGCGCGGGTTGTGGCGTACGATTGACGGCATTGATACCGACCTGGAGCGGCAGGTACGCTACGCGTTTTCACCGCGGCTGGGGTACCTGACGGCCTGTCCGACCAACGTCGGTACCGGCATGCGTGCGAGCGTTATGTTGCACCTACCGGGCCTGGTGTTGATGAACGAGATCAACCCGATTATCAAGGGGGTCAACAAGATCGGCCTGGCTGTGCGCGGGTTGTGGGGCGAAGGCACGGATGCGGCGGGAAACATGTTCCAGATTTCCAACCAGACCACGCTCGGCGAAACCGAAGATACCATTATCAGCCGGCTGGAACAGATTGTCCTGGAAATCGAGGAGCACGAGAAGCATGCCAAGGAGCGGCTACTCCAGCAAAAAGAAATTTCGCTGAGGGATCACGTGGGGCGGGCTCGCGGAATTTTAACCCATGCCTGCCTGCTGAACTCCAAGGAGACCCTGGATATGCTTTCCGCCCTGCGATTGGGAATTGAACTGGGCCTGTTGCGGGAATGGTCCGCGTCCATGATTGACGAGCTGTTCCTGTTGATTCAGCCGGGCCACCTGCAGAAGGTGGAAGGCAAAATCATTGGCGCCGAGAAACGCGACCTGGCCCGTGCCCGGTTGATTCGCACACGGTTAACCGCGAAGCCGGCCTGCCCACCGTAGCCCCTGGGGCGAAGGCGGGACGACGGACCAGGCTTTGCCCAAGGGCTACGCCCTGGCGCGCGCCAGATGACAGACAACGGACGACGGAACATCTGATTTTTTCTGCCACATTCTGCATTTTGGAAAAGGGGACCATCATGAATGAATTTACGCCGCGCGCCCAACAGGTGATCCAGTTGGCGCGCAAGGAAGCGGAGCGGTTCAATCACCCGTATATCGGCACAGAGCATCTCCTGCTCAGCCTGATTGCGCTGGGGGAGGGTGTGGCTGTTTCGGTGCTCGAAAAAATGGGGGTGGACCTGGATATCCTGCGGATAGAGGTTGAGAAAGCGGTCGGCCAGGGGCCGGAAACCCAGACGATCGGTGCCCTGCCCATGACGCCGCGGGCCAAGAAAGTGCTGGCCCTGGCGAAGGTCGAAGCCCAGGCGCTCAACCACGGCTACGTCGGCACGGAACACATCCTGCTGGGCCTCCTGCGCGAAGAGGAAGGCGTCGCCGCGCGCGTGCTGAAAAACCTGAACGTGGATATCGAACGCGCGCGGATCGAGGTGCTGAAGGAGTTGGACCCCAATTTCGATCCGGGGCCAGAGGCCGCAATGGCGGCTCAGCCAGCAGCGGCCGGTGCCGCACCCGGCGCCAAGCCCCAGGCGGTCAAGACCCCGGCCTTGAACGCGTTTGGCCGGAACCTGACAGAGTTGGCCCGCCTGGGGAAGTTGGACCCGGTGATCGGGCGTTCCGAGGAAACGAAACGCGTTATCCAGATTCTCTGCCGGCGCACGAAAAATAATCCCGTCCTACTGGGCGAAGCGGGGGTCGGCAAAACCGCCATCGTTGAGGGTTTGGCCCAGATGATTATCAGCGGCGAGGTGCCCGAACTGCTGGTCGGCAAGGAGGTCGTCGTGCTCGACATGGCGCTCATGGTGGCGGGCACCAAGTACCGCGGCCAGTTTGAGGAACGGATCAAGGCGGTGATGGATGAAATGCGCCGCGCGAAAAACGTCATCCTCTTTATGGACGAACTGCACACCATTGTGGGTGCGGGCGCCGCTGAAGGCGCCATGGACGCATCCAACATTATCAAGCCGGCGCTGTCCCGCGGCGAACTGCAGTGCATCGGCGCCACGACCCTGAGCGAGTATCGCAAATCCATCGAAAAGGACTCCGCCCTGGAGCGGCGCTTCCAGACGATCATCGTGGACGAGCCCACCGTGGAGGAAACCATCCAGATTCTCAAGGGCCTGCGGCCGCGCTACGAAGCGCACCACAAGGTCCAATTCACCGATGCCGCCCTGGAAGCCGCCGCCCGGCTCGCCGACCGCTACATTACCGGCCGCTTCCTGCCGGACAAGGCCATTGACGTGCTCGACGAGGCCGGCGCCAAGGTCCACATCGCGCTGATGACCCGCCCGCCGAAGCTGAAAAAAACAGATAATAAAATTACCGAGCTCAAACAGCATAAGGAAGAAGCCATCCGCACCCAGAAGTTCGAGGAAGCCGCCAAGTGGCGCGACCAGGAGCGTGTGGAACGGGAAAAATTCGACAAGGCCATCGCCAAATGGCGCAAGGGCCAGGACAAGAAAGTCATGGCCCTGAAAGAACCCGAGATCATGGCCGTCATCTCGCGCTGGACCGGCGTACCGCTGGTGCGACTGGACGAGAGCGAAACCAACCGCCTCCTGAATATGGAAAAGGAATTGACCAAATCCATCATCGGCCAGGCCGAAGCGGTGGCCGCCATTTCACGGGCCCTGCGGCGCTCGCGCGCCGATCTGAAGGATCCCCGGCGGCCGATCGGCTCATTCATTTTGCTTGGTCCCACGGGCGTGGGCAAGACCCTGCTGGCTAAAGTGTTGGCCGAATACATGTTCAACGATCGCGACGCCCTGATCCAGCTCGATATGTCCGAATACATGGACAAGTTCATGGTATCCCGCATGGTCGGGTCGCCGCCCGGCTACATCGGGCATGAGGAGGGTGGGCAGTTAACCGAAAAAGTCCGGCGCAAGCCGTATGCCGTGGTCCTGTTCGATGAAATCGAAAAGGCCCACCCGGATGTCATGGATATCCTGCTCCAGATCCTGGAGGAGGGCATGCTGACCGATAGTTTGGGCCGGCGCGTGAGTTTTCGGAACACGATTATCATCATGACGTCCAACTTGGGCTCAAAATTTGCCAAGGGTACGGGCGGCCTGGGCTTCACGAGCGGCGCGGCCGCCGCCCATGTAGAGGGGCTGAAGACCCAGATGTTGGACGAAGCCAAGCGCGTATTCAAGCCGGAGCTCTTCAATCGCATGGACGATGTAATCGTGTTCCGGCCGTTGAGCCGTGACGATGTGGGGTTGATCCTGGAGCTGGAACTGGCCCAGGTCCGCGCGCGCATGGCGGCGAAGCATATCGAAATCCAATTGAGTCCGGAAGCGAAAGCCTTCCTGATTGAAAAGGGGTTTGATGAAGTCTACGGGGCGCGGCCTCTGCGCCGGGCGATCGAAAAATTTGTGCAGGACCCGCTGGCCGAGGACATCCTGTCCGGCCGCCTGGGCGCCGCGCAGAGCGTCGAAGTCCGGCGCGCGGGTGACAAACTGGTCTTTGTTCCCAAGGAAAAGTCAGATGTCAGCGATCAGAGGTCAGAGGTCAGTAATAAGCAAGAAGCAATCCTGCCTATGCCCAATGTCGGATGACGGACGACAGTTTCTGTATTCTACGTTCTGCATTTCTCTGGCTGATCGCTGATCTCTGGATTTACTATGATTGCCATCATCCGTTCCCTATCATGGTTAAGCACATGCCTGCCGCAGTCCCAAGTTCAGCGCGTGGGACGCGCCCTGGGGTGGTTGCTGGGCTCCGGCCTGCGCTTTCGGCGCAGTGAAGTGCAAGCCGCTCTTCAGCGTTGTTTCCCCGAAAAAACGCCGGCGGACGTGCGCGTCGTGGCCGATGGCATGTACCGGCACTTGGGCATTTTTCTGATCGAAAGTCTGCGCACTGGCCACATGGACTTGGCTACCCTGGCCGAGGAAGTTGATTTTTCCGGCTTTGAGAAGGGCATGCAGATCCTGAGCCAGGGCCGCGGGCTCATCGTGCTGACGGCGCATGTCGGCAATTTTGAACTGCTCGCCATGATGGCGGCGCTCAAGGGTGCGCCGCTGACGGTGATTACGAAGGCGCTGAAGCCCAAGTGGCTTAACGACTGGTGGATCGAGACTCGCGGAAAATTCGGCGTCAAGATGTTGCCGGCGCGCGATTCGTACCGCTATTGCCGCGAGGCGTTAAAGGCCAACGGGATCCTGGGCTTTATCCTGGATCAGAACATGAAGCGCAATCGCGGCGTTTTCGTGGATTATTTTGGCCGGCCGGCCTGTACCTCGCCCGGACTGGCATTACTGAGCGCGCAAACCGGCGCCCCGGTTTTGCCGGTTTTTATGCTCCGCGAACCCGATGGCCGGCATCGGGTCCACGTCTGTGATCCCCTGCCGCCGCCGGCGTGCGCGGACAAAGAGGCCATTCGCCAGGCTACCCAGGCCTACACGGCCATCATTGAGCGATTTGTCCGGGAGCACCCTGACCAGTGGATCTGGCTGCATCGGCGCTGGCGCACACAACCGCTGGAAGCAAATGCAGAATGAAGAATGCAAAATGCAGAAGGTGGAAGGTGGAAGGTAGAAAAATTCCGTAACGCGCGAGCCACCTTTGAACCATTGAACCATGCCGAAATACGTGTATTTTTTAATGGTAATGCGTCAGTTATTTTTTGGGGCATAATACGGTTGCCTATAGCGAGGCGTGTCCGCCGTCAGTGAGACTTGTCCGCCAAAGGCGAGATTCCTCGCTTAAGCTCCCGCCGTTGCCAAGAGGCTATGGCGGGCAGGCGGAATGACCGTTTCTGCGTGTCATGTCGAGCGACTTGTCCGCCATAGCTCCTTGAGCGACGGCGGAAGTCGAGACATCTCTGCTTGGATGGCATAACTTTTGCTGCCCCCCAATAACTGACGCATTACTTTTAATGTCATTTTTGTATTGCATTCCCGCGGATATTCGACTTTAATTCGTCTGTTTCCCGTACCAATCATTTCAACAGGAGAAAAAGGCTCATGAAAAAGTTCCACTACGGCGTTGGCGTCATTATGGCGGGTGCGATCAGTATGATGATGGCCGCTGCGGCCTTCGGCCAAATCACCACCACCTCCGCCGCGGAGGTTTACCCGCCTACGGCGGCGCCAGAGGCGACCAGGGATGTCCCGCCGTGGTATGTGAGTCTTGGCGGTGGTTACATTAAGTTTGAAGGTGATGAAGCCGTATCAGGAAATGGGTTCATCCAATTAAAATTAGGTTATGATTATAACCCCCGCTGGTCGTTTGAAGGATCCTTGCTTGTGTATCCGGAACTCAAGCGTAATGATGTCTATGATTATGATACAGGCGAAGCCGTGCTCCGGCCGGGTATTGACGCCGATTCTACGTTCGCGTTGGGAATTGCCGGAGACGCTTTATTCCACCTGATCGTGACCGAAGACCGGCACTGGGATCCCTATTTGGTATTAGGCGTGGGTGCAATGTATTTGCAACACGAGAATGTGCAATGGCCGCGGGTTGATCCTAATTTACGATTTGGCGGCGGGTTAGCCTACCATATTAACCCGGAGTGGGCGATCCGCCTTGATATGCTTGGAGTGATGGCGCTTAGCTCAAAGAGAGATGCATTGGAATTTAATTGGATGCCTTCCTTGGGCGTGAACTGGAAGTGGGGCGCGCATGTGCCCGCGAAATACATGGTCTCCGGCGGTGCGCTTGACACCGATGGCGACGGCTTGACCGACCAGGAAGAACTCCAGTACGGCACCGATCCCAAGAACCCGGATACCGATGGCGATGGCCTGACCGATGGCGAGGAAGTCAAGGTTTATAAAACCGATCCGCTGAATCCGGACACCGATTACGATGCCCTGACCGACGGCGACGAGGTTTATAAATACAAGACCAGTCCACTCGAGCGCGATACCGACAAGGGCGGCGTGGCCGATGGCCATGAAGTCATTGAGGACAGCACCAATCCGCTGGACCCATCGGATGACCTTTTGCTCTTCACCTTGCATATCGAGTTCGAGACCGATAAAGCCGTTATCCGTAGCGATTATTTCGGCGACCTGAACAAGATCGGCAAAGTCCTGGTCCGTGATCCCAAGGCCACGGTCCGTGTCGAGGGCCATGCCGACAAGCGCAAGACCTCTGCCTTTAAACACAACATGACGCTCTCCGAACGCCGGGCCCAGTCTGTGCGCAAGTACCTGAACGAGCATTTCGGGATTGCGCTGGAGCGTACCACGGCGGTCGGCTACGGTTTTACCCGGCCCATGGCGCTGAACGATCCGATCAACGGTAACGCAAAAAACCGGCGCGTGGAAGTCTATATCCGCAAGGGCGCCGAACTGCCCGACGCCTTGCCGGTAAAACCGGCGACTGTGAAGCCGGTTGCAACCGAGTCTGCCCCCGCGGCGGTTGCGCCAGTGAAGCCCTGATAGGGCGATAGAGATTAGAAGTCAGAGATTAGTCGGCAATCAGTTCGTGGTTCTTCATTACTCGTTCGATACGCCGTCAATTGTCTGGAGTCCTGCCTTCCGGTGTCTGGCGTCTGTCATCCCGTCTTCGCCAAGGCTTCCTCCTTCGCTAAAGCTACGGCGGACAAGTCGGCGGGCAGGCCGGCGTCCGTCCCCCTACAGCCTGATTTTCTTCAGCGCATTCTTTGCCCGGTGCTTGCCGTCGTAGTACCAGAAGGGGATCTTCATCCACCAACTGAACCGGCGCCCGTTGTGCGCCAGGTATTGTTCCACGAAAATGCGCCGGTTCGGCCAATTGAGCGGATGGCAAATCCGCATGAGGTCGCAGAGCCTCGGCCGCAGGTTCAGGCTGTACGGATAGAACCGGGCGCGCGCCGTGTCAATCAACGCAAACTCCAGTTCGCCCGCTGGCGACTGGCGGACCAGCAGGTTGCCGGCCGACAGGTCCCGGAAATAAACGCCGCGCGTATGCAGTTTCTGCAGAAATACGGCGATGGCCCCATACCAAGTGTTGGCCGTCTGTCCCTGGAATTCGGTTGCTCCGGCGCTGAAAGCGTTGAAAGCGTCGCGCGCCGACCAGGCCGGGGCAAATGCCTCGCAAATATAATAGCTTG
>VSJD01000183.1 GCA_008636095.1 Kiritimatiellota bacterium
CCCAGCGCCTGCCACGTCAGTCGCTTCTTGACAAGCCTTCTCATGGAAGGCATAATAACGGATATAAGCAAACACGCTGGTGCCCATGGTGACGGCGCAAAACAAGGTGGCGCCGGCGGCCATCCAGCCTTTTTGCCGGATTGAAACGCGAAAAGGACGGAATACGGCCAAGGCGCAGAAAAAGATTCCCGTGCAGAAAGTTGATACCGTCATAATGGTTAACGGCGTCAAAACACGCGGAATGGATATCCCGGACCACCGCATGAGATATGCGACAATCAGGTACCAATCGTTCCCTTGGAGCACAAGCACGCCATAAGGTGAGGCGGCCGCCTCGGCAAATCGTCCGGCATTTATCTGCGCTTGGGCATCCCGAAACCACCTAACATGGTTCCAGGCGTCCGATGGGATTTCCAGATACGGTCCCGCCCACCAGAGATACACCCAAAGCAGACCCATAACGACGGCAAACGGAATAAGGATGCCCGGTCTGGACCGGACCCCCGGTTGGGACCGGAACCCCGGCCTGGGCCGTAACGAACGTGAAGCTCCCTGTAGCGAGCCGCGAGGTATCTTTGCGGAATCCTGCGAAGCCAGGGGCATCATTTCTCCCTGTGGCAATCCCCAGGGTTTCCTAGCGAAGAAGGATGATTGCAAAGAGCGGTTTTGTTCATTGCGGAAATATCGAATCCAGGCGAGTCGGGCGAGCCAGAGCGCGCCGAAAACAATGGCACCACCCAAGATGAATAGGGCAAAGAAAGAAGTGGGCAGTTTGGCGAACTGCAAAGCGGTCAGGGTGATAATAAGCAGCACATAAGAAAGCGATAAAGAAAGCAGAAACTGGTGCCGTCGAAGGTTCAGCGCCTTTAATACAAACCAGCCGGGAACAAAAAACAACCGACAAACAAGCAGATAAAAATAAATTGATTAATTATCGTCATTGCCCCGCCAACCAATTCAACTTCGACATTGTGCAATCGACTTTTATGCGGTGATTCTGACAAAATTAATTCGAGCAAGCAAGACGCTTTCCCGGTTGTTTCGCCTGACAGCTTGTTCTATAGTACCGGGTATCTCCTGACCCAACGGGACGGAAAAGGATGGGGGCAAAATAAGGTTCTAAATGAATGCAAGAACACATCATCGCTGGTATTGATTTGTGTTGGGCATGGTCAGCGGCCCGATCCTTGCAGCAGTGGTCATGGTCGGTACGATACACTGGTGGTTGCCGGCGCTGGGCCATGGGCTGGTCATGCCGCCCTGCGAAGGGCAGGCAGATGTTATTGTCGTCCTGGGCGGCAGCGGGGCCGAACGAGTAATGCATGGGATTCAATTATATCGGCAGGGCGTGGCGCCCAAGCTCTGGTTTACCGGAGATCGGCCTGTGCCGGAAATGACCAGCTTCACCGACGGTCAGTTGGCCCGCAATATGGCCATTCGCGCCGGGATTCCCGCAAATGATATCGATCTTCTGAATACGAGCAGTACCTGGGAAGACGGGCAGCAAATCGCCGTTCATGTTAAACAAAAAGGTCTGCGCCGCATTGTGGTTGTCACGAACTGGTATCACAGTCGCCGGGCGCTGGCCGTTATCCGCAGGCATCTGGCCGGTCAATCGATACAGGTCTATTATAGCCCGCCGCCGACTTCAGCCTGTTGTCCGGACCGGTGTTGGTCCCGGGATGAGTGGATGATCATGATCATCAATGAATGGATTAAGATCGGGTTATACGCAGTTAAATACAAAGTGATGCCTTGGTAAATACCGCGAGCACATGCTGGTGGAGTTCATCAAACCTGATAGTGCCTGGATTTGGCTCTTGCATATATCCTCGTTTTATTTGAGTATTCATGCGCTATGCCAAAGACGAACCATAACAAGACGCTGTGGGAGACTGCCGATTCCCAGGGAGGATATTTTACAGCCAAACAGGCCATCAAAGCCGGGTTTGCCGACAATACGCATCCATATCATGTTCGGGTTGGTAACTGGCTGCGCGGTTGCCGCGGAGTCTATCGACTGACGAAATATCCGCGGGGTGATGATGGACAACTCATACTCTGGTATCTATGGTCACGGAGCCGTGCCGATCAACCCCAAGGAGTATATTCACACCTGACCGCACTGCGGATTCACGAACTGTCGGATGCGATGCCGTCTCGTCTTGACATGACGGTGCCTCCGAACTTCCGACGGAATAGCCCCATACCCCGGGTGCTGACACTGCATCGCGCGCTGCTTGAGGAAAGCGATATACAAGGGATGCCCGGTTTCAAGGTGACTACGCCGTTCCGCACGGTTCTGGACATCGTCGAGGCCGGAACGGTCTCCAGGGAAATAGTAGGCCAAGCGATCAGGGAAGCCCGCGCAAGGGGTTTGATGACTCTTGCGGAAAGCGCCACTGCGAGAAAGCGCAGGGATCTCCCGAGGTGGGTAAACGAACTGTTTGGCGAGAGACTCAAATGATCGCGAGACAGTACAAAACGGCAGCCGCATTCCGCACGGCGCTGGAGAACCGTTTGCAGAAGCTGGCCGCATCGGAGGCGGTCGATGTGCAACGTTTGCGCCGACAAGTGGCCTTTGACCGTTTCCTGTGCCGGCTATTTCGGTACTCTGCAAGCGCATGGGTGCTGAAGGGCGGATATGCCATGGAATTGCGCATAAAGGCCGCACGTACCACACGAGATATCGATCTCGGACTGAGACAGGTACCGGAAACATTGCCATGGCCGAGAGAACGTTGCTGATGTTACAGGAAGCGGCTGGCACAGATATGCATGATTTCTTTGGGTTTCGAATTGGGACAGCAATTATGGAGTTGGATGCAACGCCATATTTCGGAATGAGATATCCGGCAGAGGCGATCATGGATGGTCGCACGTTCTGCCGATTCCATGTGGATGTCAGCGCGGGTGATGTACTGCATGATCGGTATGAGCTTCTAAAAGGACGTGACTGGCTGGGTTTCGCAGGCTTCGCCCTTGGGGAGTTTCCCTCGATTTCGGAAGAAGAGCAGTTTGCGGAAAAAATGCACGCCTATACACTGCCGCGCGAGGGACGCGATAATTCGCGCGTAAAAGATCTTGTGGACATTGTGTTGCTGATTGACAAAGGGAATATGGTTAGCTCTGATGTTGTCCGTGCCATTTACGATACCTTCCGGCACCGGCGAACCCATGCTGTTCCCAAAATTTTACCGCCTCCGCCGGCTTCCTGGATGGCGCCTTTCGCTGATTCGGCCAAGGATTGTGGCATTGACAGGCAAATCAACACGCAGTTTTCAAAAGTCGCACAGTACGTAATGCCAATGCTGGCTAAACTGTCAGGGGGAGCATTCCCGCAATGAAACAAGTGTTGCAGCATCGCTGGCGTTCCTGTGGGACGCCAGTGAAATCCTATCTAAGATTGCTTGCCTCAAATCCTTTATCAAGCTGAGTAGTTATAATGAGTGTTTTATCTGTCATGGGACTGTTGGGAGTGTTGGCGCTGGCGACGTCCTATTTCGGCGTGGCCGCGGTCCGGCGCGTGGCTGAGCGGTGCCAGTTCCTGGATATTCCCAACGAGCGCAGTTCGCATACGCGGCCGACGCCGCAGGGCGGCGGTCTGGCCATTGTTACGGTGGTTCTGGGCGGGTTATGGTTTTATGCTGCTCTATGTCCAGGAGTACCATGGTTAGCTTTAGGAATTTTTACAGTTGGCACTGTTTTGATCGCCTGTGTCAGCGGGTGGGATGATCTGCATTCGTTACCTGTCTGGGTCCGATTCACGGCACATGGATTGGCCGCAGTCCTTGTCATCCTGGCGTTTGGTTATTGGCATGCGGTCGGCTGGCCGGGATTGGGTGGGTTTTCGTTGGGCCTGTTCGGGGTATTGCTGACCTTCCTGTGGATTGTGGGATTGACCAATGCCTATAATTTTATGGACGGCATTGATGGCATCGCGGGAGGACAGGCGGTGGTGGCGGGATTGGGATGGGCTATCCTGGGATGGATCAGCGGCCAGCCGCTTGTGGGCGTCATGGGCCTGCTGATTGCGGCCGCCAGTCTCGGTTTTCTGGGGCACAATTGGCCGCCGGCACGCATTGTCATGGGCGACGTGGGCAGTGCGTTTCTTGGATTTTCTTTTGCCGCATTGACGGTGCTGGCGTCGCAGTCTAATCCGGTATTTGTCCTGACAGGAATCGCGTTAATCTGGCCGTTTGTCTTTGATGCAGTGTTTACGTTTGCCAGACGCTTATGCCGGGGCGAAAAGGTATGGGCGGCGCATCGCTCCCATCTCTATCAAAGGTTGATCATAAGCGGGCTTTCCCATGGTCAGGTCTCAGGCCTTTATATCGGGTTGGCGATGCTTGGGCTGGTCTGGGCGGTTGCCCTGGTTCAGGGATGGCAATGCATGGCCGTGGTCGGCGCCGTGGTCGTTGCGGTGGCCGCATTAAGCCTATGGGTCTGGACATGTCAACGCGAACGGGCAGGCAATGGCCTGCTAAGTAATCACCTGACCGGCAATCGCCTGATATGACCCAGTGGGAAATACTCCGGCAAGGAGCAATAGCTTGAAGTAGCCAGCCTATTCCACTATATTGGCGCTGGCTCAACCACCCCTGCCAATCGGAATACTCAGCAATTTGCCCGCTAAATACGCCAAAGTTGGCTAAATCGCTTGTGTGGCTAAATCGCTTGTTGACTTTCTATATTGCGGAATTTATTCTATACAACAAATTTGGGCTTTGGGTTGGCAAATTGACAACCCTCAAAGGGAAGGATAATTGCCGTTGACCACTTATGACAACGAATCGGTAAATACGGGGACTGGCCTATGAACGAATTGGATGCGGTTGTTCAGAGAGTCGTGGATATTTTTCATCCTCTACGCATTATCTTATTCGGATCAGCGGCTCGCGGAGAGGCCGGTAAAGACAGCGATATTGACCTGCTGGTTGTCATGCCGGAAGGCACACCGCGTCTGGCTACCGCCGAAAAACTGCATATGAGAATGTTTGGCATTCCCGCCGCAATTGATTTTTTGGTTGCCACACCTTCGGATTTGGAACGGCACCGTGATAATATCGGCCTTATTTACCGGACCATTCTTCGAGAAGGCAGGGAGCTTTATGCCGCATAAAGTAAAGACCGGATCACCGGAAGATTGGCTTCGTCATGCCAAGGCCGATTTGGCGCTCGCCAATTCGCCGCTTCCACGGGATGGATTATACAGCACGCTTTGTTTTCATGCGCAACAGGCCGCCGAAAAAAGCATCAAGGCGGTCTTAATTTTTCGAGGTGTTGATTTTCCAAAGGTTCATAGCCTGACGCGCCTGATAGATTTGCTCCCCACCGATATTCAGCGAACTTCCTTCCTGATTGAGTCCGTACGATTAACCGTATATACAACCGTATTTCGATATCCCGGCGAAGACGATGAGCCGGATGTTTCAACCGATAAATATCAGGAAGCTGTGCATTTGGCGGAAATGGTTTTCAAATGGGCGTCTGAATTAATCATAAAATAGGGACCTTCCGCAGTTTTTATCCGGCAAAGGCGTAATCTGTGGGTCCAAAACATTTACATTCCCGCGGCTAACCATGCGTAATCGGTATTTATTTTTATTAGACATCGTGCTTCTGGCGGTGACTCCAACCCTCGCACTGGTCATGCGGGTGGACAGCGCGGGCTGGGTCGCCAATTACGCGCCGGCCCTGATTCAATTCACGATCCTGGCGCTCATCATCAAGCTGGTGATCTTTTTGTTGTTTGGCCTTTATCGCCGCTACTGGCGCTATGCCAGCGTGGATGAGCTGGTCAGCATCATCCTGGCCGTCGGTAGTGCCACCCTGATTATCGCTGGAGTGTTTTTCGGCGCCGGTATCCTGGGGCTGGACAACGCGCGCAGCCTTCCCCGCTCGTTGCCGTTTATTGACGGGCTGTTGACGCTGGTCGTGGTCGGCGGATCGCGCTTCAGCGTGCGGATCGCGGCCCACAAACGCCGGCGTAACGAGTGCAAAAACAACAGTAAGGCCGTCCTGATTGTGGGCGCCGGTGATGCCGGCGCCGCGATTGCCCGCGAAATACTCTCCAGCCGCCATATTAACATAGATCCGGTCGGTTTCGTGGATGATGATCCGGATAAGCAGAAGAAATCCATTCACGGGCTTCCGGTCCTGGGCACGCGCAAGGATATTCCCCGGCTGGTAAAGCAATATGACGTTGAGGAAGTGGTGATCGCCATTCCCACAGCGAGCGGCCACGTGATTCGTGAAATCAGGACCCTGTGTGAGGCCGCCGGCGTGCCGTCGCGGACCATGCCGGGCATGTATGAGATCCTGTCAGGCCAGATCAGTGTCAGCCAGTTGCGTAACGTGGATATTGAAGACCTTCTGCGCCGGGAGCCGATTAGCATCAATGCCCAGGATGTTGAGAAAATGCTCTCCGGTAAGTGCGTACTGGTCACAGGCGCCGGCGGCTCGATCGGGTCGGAACTGTGCCGTCAAATGGCGCGCTGGTCGCCGGGTCATCTTATTCTTTTGGGTCATGGTGAAAACAGTGTCTTCCTGATCGAGCAGGAACTGCGCCATCGCTGGCCGAAACTGTCCCTGGGCGTGGTGGTGGCCGATATCCGCGACTTCCCGCGGCTGACGGCCATATTCGCGCAGACCAAACCCCAGGTCGTCTTCCACGCCGCCGCGCACAAACATGTGCCCATGATGGAAGCGAATTGCGAAGACGCCATCAGCAACAATATCGGCGGCACGCGGGCACTGGTTCAACTGGCGGAGCGGTTTGGCGTCGAGCGGTTTGTGCTGATTTCCTCCGATAAGGCTGTAAATCCGACCAACGTGATGGGCGTGACTAAGCGCGTGTCGGAAAAAATCGTGCAGGCCGTGGCGCAACGAACTGGCCGCCCGTATGTTGCCGTGCGGTTTGGCAATGTATTGGGTAGTCGGGGCAGTGTGGTGCCGACCTTCCGGGAGCAGATTGCGCGGGGCGGTCCGGTGACCGTGACGCATCCTGAGGTGACACGCTATTTCATGACCATTCCCGAGGCGGTCCAGCTGGTGCTCCAGGCGGCGACTTTGGCAGGCACGGAATGCCAAACCGGCGTATTTGTGCTGGATATGGGCAAGCCGATTAAAATCGTAGACTTGGCCCGGGATCTGATTGAACTCTCCGGCAAAGAGGTTGGGCGTGATATTGAAATCGTGTTCACCGGCCTGCGGCCGGGTGAAAAACTGTTTGAAGAACTCTTCCGGGATGGCGAGGATTACCGGCGAACGCGCCATGCGAAGATATTCGTGGCCCATGGAGAACCCTCCGGCGCCGGTTCGCCAGCACCAGGCGGCAATGCCGATGAAGTCGATCTCAACCGATTGGTCGATCAGCTCCTGCAAACAGCAGAAAAGGGTCAGCCGCAGGAAATCCGGCGGCTGTTGAAAGAGATCGTGCCCAATTACAGACCTCCCGCTTAAAGACAAGTTTATCGTAATAGTTTAGCGGCTTTAAGCGAAACCGCACCCAGCAAGGGGTCCGCACCCAGCAAGGGGTCAGTCCTGCGAATAACTAATAAGATTGCATAGTGAGGTGCAGAAGCATAAAGTACTAGGAATATGGCACGAGCACTCCGAGTTGAATATCCCGGCGCAATTTATCACGTGACGGTGCGTGGGAACGCACAACAAGATATCTTTCGTGACGATACTGACCATCACCTTTTAAATACACGCTTGGCAAAGAGTACCCAGACGTATCAGGTACGGCTGTACCTGTTTTGTCAGATGGATAACCACTTTCATTTGGTGTTGGAAACGCCCAACGGGAATTTGGGGCGCTTCATGCAGTCGGTATTGACCGGTTACACCGTGTGTTACAATCTACGGCATCGCTGCCATGGGCACCTAACGCAGGGGCGATACGGCGCGCGGCTGGTGGCTGGCAACGAGTATTTACTAAAATTGAGCCGATACGTGCACCTGAATCCCGTGAAAGTGAAGGATAAGATCACCCAGGTGTTACCGGAACGCATAAAGTATCTTGGGATATATAAGTGGAGCAGTTATCGTAGTTATATTGGGCTGGCGAAGCGTCTGGAATGGGTGGACTATGGACCGATGTTGGCGCTGATGGGTGGGCATGACAAAGAACGGATGGAGCGCTATCGATATTTTATGGAGGCGGGGATAGCGGTGGATGACGAGGAATTCATTGCGGCGATGAATCGGTCTGCTCGGAGCATCGGCGAAGACGACTTTCGGGAGTGGGTGGACGAACGCCATGAGGAGTTACTTAAAGAGCGCAAGCATCCGGAGGATGTGACCTTGCGTCGTGAGATGGGTCGGTGCCCGGAGCCCGAAATTGTGTTGGCAGCGGTGGCATCGGCAGCGGGGACAACGGTGGAAGGATTGAAGGCTCGGCGACGGAACTGGATATGGAAGGGGATAGCTGCAAGGCTTCTAGTGACGCAGTCCGGCCTAACGCAGAGGGAATGTACTGGATGGCTTGGTGTGCGGGCTGGTTCGGTGATGGGATACCAGATCAAGCGGGCGGCAATCGTTTTAGAATCCGATGCGCGACTGGCCCGGAGAGTGACCCGTCTGGAATCGCAATTGAAAACGGGGTAATAATATTATTGCTTATTCGAAGGACTGACCCCTTGAAAA
>VSJD01000097.1 GCA_008636095.1 Kiritimatiellota bacterium
ATCGGGAGCAGGCGGCCACGTTACATACAGGCATACGGGGTGTTTAGCCCCACGTGGGTGATGTCCGCCGGCGCTCAGACACTGAATCGGAGAGCAACTCCATTGCAATCCTCGAGCGTCTCCCGTGTCGCCCCAGTGAGTGTTTTCACTTTCACCCACTGGCCGTATACGATGCTCCCTTGGTTCCATTTTTTCCACTCTTTTTTGAACCCAAGAGACCACATTACCGACACTGATTTCACGGATACAGAACCAAATATTAAAAAACAAAAAGGACTCCGCTCTGCCTTCCAATATCCGTGCACACCCGCCTGCAACGCTGTAGCACTGCGGGCAGGTCCGTGGTAAAAAATCTTTGCAGATGGTTAAGGCAATCTCTACGGAAAGACCGCGGCCGCTTCGTAGCCGGATCCGCCAAACATAAACGTGGACGGCGCAAAATTGCTTCCGGAAAGTCGGACAACCCAGGTTCCCGTGGATTCCTGATACACGGCGGCATCGGCTTTCTTGTCGCCGTCATAATCACCGGCTACTGAAACAAATCCGGCCCCACCGATGGTGAGCGAAAAAGGCATGGCCGAGCTAATGGAGGAGGGCCAATAACTCCAGAGGCTGGCATCGGCATTGAACAGCGCCGGATCAGCTTTTGCGTCGCCATCGTAATCCTGCGGCACGGTCTGGCCGGATGTGCCGATCGTCCAGTCACGGGGGGCATAGGCGCTGGCTGACAAGATGGCGAGCCAGTACCCCGTATTGCCCATGACCGTTGGCCGGACCTGGAACACAGCGGGGTCCGTCTGACCATCGTTATCGTAATCGGCCGGGCAGGGGCTGTAGGCGGAATCGCCAAGATTCCCCTCGACCAGGGCATAACCCCGGCTGGAAAACCGTATTTGCCACAAGCCGGAAGACTGGTGGAACACGGCTAAGTCCGCATAGCCGTCGCCGTCATAATCGCGCGGGAGCGGGATGCAACCCGATCCGCCCAGGGAGGCCGTGGCGGAATTATTCCCGCTGGCCGACAGCAAAACAATCCATTGGCCGGTAGCCTGCGAATAAACGGCGATATCGGTTTCACCATCGCCGTCAAAGTCCTGTGGAATCGGCAGATAACCGGTGCCGCCCAACTGGAAGGTCGCGGTCCGGTACCGGTTGCCGGACATCATGACTATCCAGCGGCCGGTGGCGCGTTGATAGAGCGCCGGATCAGCCTTGCCGTCGCCATCGAAATCGCAGAACGCGTTATCCGTGGCCGCCATACTGCGTCGCCAGCCGTAGTCGCCGGTGCTGAACGGCGTGGTTAACATGCCTTCCGGGCGCCACTTCCGGGAAGTCAGCCAGTAATAATAAGTGACTGCGGGCAAGGCCGTGGTATCGAGATAGCTGGTCGCGCCGGTTTCGATGATGGCCGTCGCGGTATTCGGGTCGGCGCTGGTGGAGCGCATAATCCGGTAACTGGTTGCGCCCGTTGCCGCCACCCACGTCAGCCGTACACTGCCGGTGTAGTCCCCTTTACTGGCCGCCAGGGCGGTGGGGGCCAGCAGGTTACGATAGCCGCTGTCCATGCCACTGAATGACGTTGCCGTGGCGCAGTTCCTGGCTTTTATCCAGTAATAATACACCGTGCCCGGCACCCCACCGTAATCGTCATAGCTTAGACTGGTCAATGTGGCAATGAGTTGCGCTTGGCTGGAATTAGTGATTGTGTGGCGATAAAGCAAATAATCGCTGGCGTCGGTGACAGTCGTCCAGGTGATGTGGATCCGATCTGCGTAATCGCCTTTTGTGGCGGTGGGGGTGGGCACGGTTGGCGTCCAGTCGGGCGCCCACGAGACTTCATCTACCCAGCCGGCGTCCTGGCCGTCGGAAGTCGACTCATCTTTGGTATAATTCCAGGTGTTGGTGTGCGTTCCGGAACCCAGGTAGACTGAATACAAGGCCCAATCTGCTTCACCGCTGATGGCATTCGTTTCCTGGCCGTCAATTAAGAACCGGAGATAGTCATACCCCGTTTCGGACGACACCTTCCACCAGAATGATAACGTGCCGGGACCGGTTACGGTTGTTTGCAGGTAGGATTGCTCGCAGTGCGAAATAGGGCCGGACTGCGCGGCCAGCACGGCATCGTGGGTCGTGTTGGATTCCGCAAACCAATTTTGATGCCCGCCAACATACCATGTCAGGTAAGTGGCATTCAGGGCCGTACCCAGGTCGGCCGTGGTATTGCTCCCGTAGCAGCCAACCTGGCCCCAAGCCCAAGCCACAGCGGAGGTCCAGGCGGTATTCGTGTCTTGCGCGGCCGACATCCAGGCCGTGCGGATATCCGTGTAATCGGTATATTGGGAACAGTAAAAAGTCAACGTGCGGTAGGCGATTTGAGCGGCGTTCGTCACGCCGATCCCCATAGTGGAAGCATTGGTGTCGCTCAGCAGATAGAAGAAATGGTTCTGGACGCTGTTATTGTAATGCACGCCGCCATTATCCCCGCTACCAGTATACCAGTAAGTGCCCTTGTAATAACTGGGCTGTTTGCCGTTGATGCCCACGGTGGCGCTGTTACCAGGATCGCGCATGTCGCGCATGGCTATGGGGGCGAGCAGGGTGTCGGAGGATGGAACGCAGTCTTCGCCTATCAGCCAGTCCGCCGTGCCGGCCACGCGGGCTGGGTAATTTGCGCGGCCGTCCGTCTGGTTGGCGAACTCCACGCAGGCGCCAAAGATGTCGGAGAATGATTCGTTGAGCGCACCGGGTTCATATGCGTAAACCAGGTTGGCGCTATATTCAGTCACGGCATGGGTGAACTCGTGCGCGCAGACGTCCAGCACGGTCAGTGGGTTAAAATTAGTGCCGTCGCCGTCGCCAAACCAGAAATAACTCCCATCCCAGAAGGCATTGTTATAATTATCGCCAAGGTGCACCATGGCCCAGGCCAATGCCCCGCTATCGTCAAAACTGTCGCGGCCATGCACGTTCCAATAGTATTGCTGGACATGATCAAAATTGACCGCTGCCGACATTTCGGTGCGATCTTCCGGCAACCAGGTGCTGTTGGTCCGAAAAGCGTAATTAGTGGCATCCGGATAGGTCGCGCTATTTGTGGAAATGTTATAAACAAGCCACAGCCAATTTGTGCTCTGGAGATAATTCGTGCCAGTTAAAGTAACACAATTGGTAACCGTATTGGTCGTACCGCCTTCGCCAAGCAGGATGACGCCGGTGATATTGGTGGTGGCGAACTTGATGTCATTGTAACGCAGCAACACGCGGTCATCCTGTGCGTCAATCCAGTAGCGCCAGGCATTCTCGGGGATCGGTTCGCAGGTCATGGTCAGGGCGTAGGCCAGACGCGGCTGAGTCTTGTAAGCGAAGACCACGAGTTCCGGCTGACTGAGTGGGGCCACACCGCTCTTGCCGAGCCCCGCCAAGTCTTCCGTGGCCAAGCGCATGGCATCGTCTGGCGTGATCTGCGGGTTCATATCCACGGCGATATCCGGTACATAACGGCCATTGACTTGATAGGCGGCACCTGCCTGGTTGAAGTGGATAATAACTTCGCCCCCGAATACTTTCAGGCCCTGATAGATTTGATCGGCGCGGACATGCCGGAATCCCAGAGTGTCGCCTTGGGCTTTCTTTGCGGTAAATTCGTTTTGTGCTTCCCGGATGCCCATGATGCCGGAGAGATTATCCAGCACTGCGATGGCATTGGCCTCCGGGCGGGCGGACTTGGCAACTTGGAGCCCCCTGCCGGAGGAGAAGGTTTGGCGGGCGCCGAGGTCCTTGCCGCGGATGGAAAAAGGAGTGCCGAGGCCGGTATTCCACTCGATCTGAACGCCTTCGGTCACGGCCGCCGCGGCCAGCCTTGCCTGGGTATCCGTCTCGGCGCGAAGGGGCTGAGGAGATGCCTGTGACAGGACGGCGGCCGTCATGTTGGCTTGTGGTTGAGCGGCCAAGCCGGCGGCGCCGGTCAGCAGGAACGCGCCGAGGGCCGATAACAAAACCAACCGGCGGACGATGGACCGAATCGCCGATAAGGGATTTCGGATATGCAAGGGCGTTATGAATTTCATAAGCATCCCGCAAATCGTAGAATAAGACGTTGCCAGATACAAGGCTAATTATACTTAATTCTGCAGGATCGCATTATAGACTAAGCTCCTGAAATGTCCACTGTAATTTAATGCATATTTAAGTTCATTCCCTCTCCCAAAGGAGAGGTGAACCAGTTGCCGCCGATCCCGCATCAGGGAGTTCCTAATTCACGTCCTTTACATCAACTTGGTCCTGAGATATCATCCGCAACAGATATTTTTACACGAGGATCCATTCCATGAAAAAAAAGCGAACGGCGAATTTGTCTTCACCCCATGTGGAAACCGTGGCCCTGCACGCGGGCCAGCAACCGGATCCGGTTACCGGCGCCCGGGCGGTGCCGATCTATCAGACCACGAGTTACGTGTTTAAAAACACAAAGCACGCGGCCGACCTGTTTGCTTTAAAGGCTTTCGGCAATATTTATTCCCGCATGATGAATCCGACCACGGACGTGCTGGAGAAGCGGTTGGCAACCCTGGAGGGCGGCACGGGAGCGCTGGCCACCTCGAGCGGCATGGCTGCCATCTTCCTGGCCATTCTGAACATTGCCCGCGCGGGCGACCATATTGTCAGCTCCGCCTCGCTCTACGGCGGGACCGACACTCTTTTCCGGTTTACGTTGCCCCGCCTGGGGCTGGAGGTGACGTTCCTGGATGAATTTACGCCTCGGACCGTGCGCGCGGCCATCCGCCCGAACACGAAAGCGGTGTATGCGGAAACCATCGGCAATCCCAAGGGCGACGTGCCGGATCTAAGGGGCATTGCCACTATTGCCCACCGGGCGGGTGTGCCGTTCATTATTGACAACACGTGTGCGCCGGTGCTGTGCCGGCCGATCGAACACGGGGTGGACATTGTTGTGCATTCCTGCACCAAATGGATCGGCGGGCATGGTACCTCCATTGGCGGTGTCATCGTGGATGGCGGGCGGTTTGATTGGTCCCGCGGGCGGTTCCCGGAATTTACCCAGCCGGATGAAAGCTATCATGGGGTTATTTACTGGGATGCGTTTCGCAATCTGCCCGGGCTGGGCAATGTGGCCTATATCCTCAAGGCGCGCGTGCAGGGCATGCGTAATATCGGGATGTGCCCCAGTCCCTTCAATACGTTCCTGTTCCTGCAAGGCTTGGAAACATTACCGCTGAGGATTCATCAGCAATGCCGCAACACGCTGGAACTGGCGCGCTGGCTTCGCAAGCATCGTCAGGTGGCCTGGGTCAATTACACCGGCTTGCCGGACCATCCCTGGCATCGGACAGCTAAGCGTTACCTGGAGGGCGGATTTGGCGCCGTATTAGGTTTCGGCATCCGGGGCGGCCGCAAGGCCGGCGAGCGGTTTATCAATGCGGTCAAGCTGGCCAGCCATCTGGCCAACATCGGCGATGCCAAGACCCTGGTGCTCCATCCGGCCTCCACCACGCATCAACAGCTTAGCGCGCAAGCCCAGCGCGCCGCAGGCGTGACACCCGAATTCATCCGCGTGGCCGTGGGCCTGGAACATATCAAGGACATCCAGGCCGATTTTGGCCAGGCGCTGAAAGCGGCGCGCTGAAGACGGAGGGCGGACGACAGCCTGCCCTGCGACTTGTCCGGCGAAGCCTTGGCGAAGACGGAAGCCTTGGCGAAGCAGGGACGACGGACACCAGTCCGGAAAAGAAGAAAGACGGATAACAGAGGACGGGCCGGCGAAGAGGGAAGACGGAAGGCGGACACTGAATAATATTGACCGGAGAATCATAAATCATGGCAAAAGCAACTTCGGCTTATGCGGCCTCGGGCGTGGATATTGACCACAAAATGGCGGCGCTCCGAGCGGTAAAAAAATTGGTGCGTTCGACCAAAGTGCCCGGGTTGCTCGGCGAGATCGGTTCCTTTGGCGGACTCTTTGCCGCGCCGGGCAAGGATCAGGTGCTGGTGGCCAGTACGGACGGTGTCGGCACCAAGCTCAAGGTGGCGGGAATAGCCGGACGGCACGATACGGTGGGGCAGGACATTGTCAATCATTGCGTCAACGATATCCTGGTACATGGCGCCCGGCCGCTGTTTTTCCTGGACTATTTTGGCACAGCCCGGTTTGAAGGACCTGTTTTTCAGGCCGTGGTGCAGGGCTTATGCAAGGCCTGCCGCGCAAACGGCTGCGCGCTTATCGGCGGGGAGACCGCTGAAATGCCGGGACTTTATCCCACGGGCGAATATGATCTGGTGGGCACGATTGTCGGCGCGGTTGAGCGTAAAAAAATTATAACGGGTAAAGACATCCGGCCGGGGGACGTGATTATCGGCCTGTCTTCATCTGGGCTTCATACCAATGGTTTCTCGCTTGCAAGGAAGATTGTTTTTGAACAGGAAAAATTGAAACCGGATGATATCCTGCCGGGGACGGGTAAAAGAGTGGGCGAAGTTTTACTTGCCGTGCATCGTAGTTATCTGCGGCCGGTCAGCACCCTGATGAAGAGCGTAAAAATTCAAGGTATGGCTCATATCACCGGCGGCGGATTTTACGATAATGTACCCAGGATTCTGCCGAAGTCGGTGGACGCCGTATTTGACCGCTCCGCCTGGCCGGTGCCGCCGCTCTTTCGGTTTCTTCAGGAACGCGGGCACGTGGCGCGCGATGAAATGTACCGCGTCTTTAATATGGGCATCGGCCTGGTGATTATCGTCCGGCCAGAGGAACTTGACAAAACACAGAAAGTCCTTCATCGCTCAGGCGAGCATCTGCTGAAAATCGGACGAATTGAAAAGGGCCGGGGTATTACGCGCTTGATTAACTAAATTAATCTTGAGCAAGGCGTATTTTACGCCGCGCCGAAACTTTGGCTATCCGTCAGTTGACGGATAGCCAAAGCACATATTTCACAAGCGGTAATCCGCTCATGAAATATGTGGGCTAATTACCCGATCCGGGACAGCATTTCCTGAGTAACCTCATATTTCAGCGGCTGGTTTTTGGCGAAGGCTTCCACCTCATTGACTGCAAAAGTTCCCAGCCGCAAACGATTTTCCGCAATGGCGCCGGCTTCATGCGGAGTCAAGAGTACATTCGGCATTTTCAACAGGGGATGCCCTTTTGGCAGCGGCTCCGGTTCGGTAACATCCAGACAGGCAATAAACCGTTGCTTTTTTAATTCCTCAACCATTTCGTCCTGATGAATTATCGCACCGCGTGCCGTGTTGATAAACACCGCGCCATCCGGCAAAAGCGCAAAATGACGGCCACGAACCATATTCCTGGTTTCCTCGGTAGAAGGCGCATTTAAACTTATCACCCGGCATTGGCGGAATAAATCATCCAATGTCGGCACAAGTTCAACGCCAAGCTCTTGCGCTTTTTGTTTTGAACAATATGGGTCATACAAAAAAATACGGCAGTCAAAGTTAAGCAGGAGTCTGATGAGATGCCGTCCCACGTGGCTGGCCCCGATAATGCCGATGTTCTGCTGGTAAATTTCAAACGGCTTGCCGAATACTTCCAAAGCATCTTTCCATTTACCTTCGCGAACTCCCTGCATTCCCCAAAAAGCGCGTTTGCAGGAGGTCAGGATAAGCCCCAGGCAGAATTCGGCCACGCCATAAGCAATGGCGGCTGCCGCGCTCGTAACCCTGACATTCTGTTTCCATAGCGCCTCGTTGACCAGTCCCTTGACTGAGCCGGCCGCGTGCGCCAGGAGCCGCAAGTGCGGATAATGCGCCATGATTTCGGCGTCGAAACAGACGTCTGTGCCCCAGGATGAAACAATGATCTCAGTATCGGAGGACTGTTTTAATAAAAATTCCTTGTCCACCTTTTCCGGCGCTTCCTCCGGATAAACCTTGCCCGAACGCGCCAATCTTTGATAATCAGGATTGCCGAGAATTTTAGGCCACATTTTTTTATCAATAGCGATTAAAATTTTCATTGCTCCGGTCTCCGTTAAAACAGAATTATTTTTTATGCAGGGATTTACCGATACTTTGCGACAGCCTTCAGCATGGCAAATTCGGAAAACAATTATTTGATGTTTTCCTGGACAACACGATCGGCTTCGGTCACAAGCGCCTGGATCTGCCGGCGCTGATTTTCGGACAGTGGACACTGATTTTCAGCCGTCGCAAACCAATCGCGCGCCCGCTGGCGGGCCTTATCAATCATATCAGTCGGATTCTGAGCCCAAGCCAGCGGCGCGCGCTGATCAACAAAAGCAGGGAAAAATGATTCTTCCCTGAAAAAACGGGCCGTATGTTCCGTTTCCATACAATAAGCTCCGCGCGGCGCCATTTCAAGAATGGTTTCAAGCCCGATATGCTCATCATCCGTGGATACATCCCGGAGCATGTGCCGGAAAAACAGCCCCATTTCATAATCCAGCATCAGTTGCACGGGACTGCCCACATCGCTGGCCG
>VSJD01000355.1 GCA_008636095.1 Kiritimatiellota bacterium
CGCATGCCGGGACGGTTTCGTTCCGGCTGGCGAACTTGGGTCCGGACGCATTAAACGCTGCTGGAGTGGCGTTTGACTTCCAGATGGGTACGAGTGCGGCGGCCATGGTCTGGATCGGCTCGGCGCAGAGCAACATGACGCTGGTCGCGGGTGGGGAGAAATTGATTATACTGACTGCTTCGGCCAAGCACTCACTGACAGTGCGCGGGGACTTGAGCGGGATTCAGCAGGTGCAGGTCACGGTGCGGCACCTCAGCACACTGGAGGATCCGGACCTTGCCAACAATATAACCACGGCGGCCGGATCAGTCAGAATAAAGACCAGCGGCGTCAACTCACCCGGCCGGTCGCTGAATGATTATGATGGCGACGGCAAGGCGGATTTGGCCTTGTGGCATGCGGGGAGAAACCTCTGGGCGATGTGCCTGTCCGGACCGCAGTACTCGTACATCAGTGAGCTGTACGCTGGCAACACCGGCGACTTGACGGTGCCCGGGGACTATGACGGCGACGGGTTGACGGATATTGCGATATATTGTCATTTGAACGGCTGGTGGAACGTGCTGTTGTCGTCCAATGAACAAATTGAAAAAGAATATTTCATTGGCGGACCGGCGTTCACAGCGGCGCAATGCGATTTTGACGGGGATTCCAAGACTGATCCTATGGTATATCGCGAAACGGATGGATACTGGCTGGGGCAGGCTTCATCAAGACAGTATGCGCTTAGCGATGCATACCTTGGAGAGACCGGATACCAGTCGGTGATTGCGGATTACGATGGCGATGGCTTGGCTGATCCGGCGGTTTATAACCGGACAACCGGCCTTTGGGCAATTAGTTTATCCGGAAGCGGCTATCAACCGCTTGTAACCGGGACGTTCGGCGGATCCGGGCTTCTGCCGGCCAGCGCGGACTATGACGGCGATGGGTTAGCCGACCCGGCAATATATGCTCCCGGCACGGCTTATTGGCAAGTGTTAATGTCCGGCACAGTGTGTTACAGTTTTCTGGGAAGCGCAGGGGGTATGCCGGTTCCGGCGGATTATGACGGCGATGGTCTTGCTGATCCGGCCGTATTTCATCAGGACACCGGTTTCTGGGAATTATTCCTCACAACCCAGGATTACCAGGAACTCAGCGGCTATTTCGGCGGCCCGGAATATCAGCCGGTGACGGAATAAACCGCAATCTGGCTGGTCAGATTCTCATTGCTGGAATATATTAGTCGATCCTAAAATAGTCTTAACAAATTGGTGCGCAACACATTAAGCATTGATAGGCCGGCTATAATTTGCAAGGATTCGTGGCAAAACCACTGGAGACCTTGCAAATAATGAAACCCAAAATAACGACCGAGATACCAATACAATTGGAATTGGAACGGCACGGAACGATCCTGGCCAAGATCATCAACCGGCAGCATGCGTTGGTCATGCTGGTTGATCGGATTGATTGGAAACGATTCGAGGAATTATTTTCGGCGACGTTTCATCCAGGCAACGGACGGCCGGGATTGCCGACGCGGATGATGGCAGGGACTGCATTATCTGAAATACGCGTTTGATTTATCGGACGAAGATGTGTTGGCCGGGTGGACGGAGAATCCGTACTGGCAATATTTTGTGGGGGCGTGTATTTTGAGCATCAACTGCCGTTATACAGTTCTTCCATGACGCGGTGGCGGGAACGGGCGAAATAGAATTCACCACCAGCAACAAAGCACAATCCTCCGTCCGTAACCGCCTCCTAAGGGACAGGTTGGTAAAAATATCCCCAGACAATATTAACGCACTGGGATCCAATCCGGCCCGCCCCACGCGCCTCCGTTGTTGAGAATTATTCCGTTCACCAACGAGTAGATGGACCAATAGCCATTATTATACACAGCCAGGTCGGCCTTGCCGTCACCGTCGTAGTCCCCAGGTACCGGGATGGAATCTGCATCGCCCCACGCGCCTCCGTTGATGAGAATTAATCCGTTTGCCAGCGAGTAGATGGACCAATAACCGGCACTATACACGGCCAGGTCGGCCTTGCCATCACCGTCGTAGTCCCCAGGCACCGGGATAGAATCTGCATCGCCCCACGCGCCTCCGTTGATGAGAATTAATCCGTTTGCCAGCGAGTAGATGGACCAATAGCCATTATTATACACGGCCAGGTCAGACTTGCCGTCACCGTCATAGTCACCGGGCACCGGGATGGAATCTGCATCGCCCCACGCGCCTCCGTTGTTGAGAATTAATCCGTTCGCCAACGAGTAGATGGACCAATAGCCATTATTATACACGGCCAGGTCGGCCTTGCCATCACCGTCGTAGTCACCAGACACCGGGATGGAATCCGACACGCCCCATGCGCCTCCGTTGATGAGAATTAATCCGTTCACCAACGAGTAGATGGACCAATAGCCATTATTATACACAGCCAGGTCGGCCTTGCCATCACCGTCGTAGTCCCCAGGTACCGGGATGGAATCTGCATCGCCCCACGCGCCTCCGTTGTTGAGAATTAATCCGTTTGCCAGCGAGTAGATGGACCAATAACCGGCACTATACACGGCCAGGTCAGACTTGCCGTCACCGTCATAGTCGTTTACGGCTGGTGCGCGCCAGCCGGTATCGGATGAACTGAAGGGGCTTGTCTTGGCCTTAACCCAGTAATGGTAAGCACATCCCGTAATAGCGTCCGTATCATGAAAACATGTTGCCGCTACATTTTCGCCGATGCGCGTTGCCGTCAGGAAATTCACATTTGTATTGCGCCAGATGTCATACGCGGAGGCACCGCTAAGCGCATCCCAGGTTACCCGGACCATGCTGGCAAATGTGCCATCTGAGGCCGATACCGCCGCGGGGGCGAAGAGACGATTGGTGGTATATTCATAAGCGCCGATATCCACGACGGCCGAACCGTCGCCATTCCCATCCAATGGCCGATCGTTAAACTCATAATCGAACGCAGGCGCCTCATCGTTGTTGCCCGCGTCAATGCAGGGCGATCCGGACTGAAGATGATAATCGCCGGCAAGGATATCCGCCAGCAAGGGGTTGGCCGCCATATTACCTGTTCCGGGCAAAAGCGGGATTGAACAACAATAAGAATATTGCGCGTTTGTTTCGTCGTTTGAGTAATCCGCACCGGTTACCGCGTGATTGAAAGCGATGATCGTATTCCGGATGGCGCTTGAAATTCGAAATGTAAACACCCCACCGCCAGCCCCCGCGTATGTTCCGATTGCCGTGTTCTGAACAATGGTGCAGGCTTCAATGGTTCCGGCAAGATCAACATACACGCCCCCGCCTTCACCGATGGGGAAAGCACTTCCGCTCGCCGTCGCTGTATTACTGCTGACAATACAGTTGCGCAGTAGACTTTCCTCGTGCAGATAAACCCCGCCGCCAGCCGCGGCATTCTTAGCAAGCGCCTGATTGTCGGCAATCAGGCAATTCTGGATTATCCCGGCGTGCCAGGCGTACACGCCGCCGCCGTAACAATAGTAGCTCGTATTGGACGGACAACCTTCCGAGGTGACCGCATTGTCACGGATGGTACAATCCTGAACCGTGCCGCCATTATAACAATGTACGCCGCCACCATAGAAAAAATTTCCGGCCGGCCGAACATTCGTAGTGGTTGCCCGATTATCGGCAATCACACTGCTCTGTATCAAGCCGCCGTAGTACATGAATGCGCCGCCGCCCGAAGGCGCCGAATTGCTGATGATGATGCAATTTTGAACCGTGCCCCCTTCCCGCAAATACACTCCACCACCCTCATCCGCTTTGCCCCCTTGCAGCATGAATCCGTCAATCAGGGCGTCAGAATGGGATAAATAAAAACAACGACAGGAATCATTCCCGTCAACAATTGTATTCAACGCGCCGTTTTCGCTTTGAATGGTGATTGCATTGGTTACGACAATCTGTTCCGCAAGAGAATAAACTCCGTCGCCAACATGGATGATGTCGTTATCCCGGACAACGGCCACTGCCGTGCCGATATTGGTGGCTGCGGCCGCCCATGAGTCATAGGGGAAGGTATGCGATCCGGAAGGCGACACATAAATGGCCGCGCCGAAAACGCCCGTCGGAAAAACGACCGGCAGGAACACCCCAAATCCAAACAACCAAGTCCATTTCCAAAACTTATTACCGCGGTTTATGATATGCCCGGCATGGCGCAAACTCCGCACAATCATATTCTGTTTTTTCATCTGTATTTGCATTTTGCTTCCCCTGATTGTTAATTACTATCCCTGATTGTTAATTACTATCCCTGATTGTTAATTACTATCCCTGATTGTTAATTACTATCCCTGATTGTTAATTACTATCCCTGATTGTTAATTACTATCCCTGATTGTTAATTACTATCCCTGATTGTTAATTACTATCCCTGATTGTTAATTACTATCCCTGATTGTTAATTACTATCCCTGATTGTTAATTACTATCCCTGATTGTTAATTACTATCCCTGATTGTTAATTACTATAAATAATGCCACAGGCATTCTTATTGTGTCAATAATTATTTTCGTGTTGTTTTCGTGTTCAATTATTTTCGTGTTTTTGCCATAGTATCCCATGCGAAGTATCCCATGCAAAGCGGATTGACTTTCCTGCCGGTTAAAAGTAATATTTTAACAATTCAATACCGTTATTCTGCAATAAATCATGCAAAATTGCACCTTGCGGTGTTATTGAGAGGGATGATGCCGTGAAAATTGTATTAAAACGTTTTTTAGCGCTGTGTTTACTGGCATGGCTGACAGCTTGCAGTATTGGAAACGCCCAGAATTATCCCGAGCTCATGTTCGTAGTTGATTCGTCGGGCAGTATGCAGTCCCAGCTGGAGGGGCGAATGAAACTGGATATTGCCAAAGAAGTCCTGCTCGCCGTGGTTGCGGAACTACCGTCAGAGGTGCGAATTGGATTGGCCGCGTACGGACACCGGAGCAAAAATGATTGCCAAGATGTTGAAATCCTGATTCCGCCCGGCGGCGGCGAGAAAACGAAATTGATTTCCCGGGTAAAGGAGTTGACGCCAATGGGCATGACGCCGATTGCTCTGGCATTGACCAAGGTCGCGGGACATCTTGAATCACGCCAGGCGGAAACCACCATTGTCCTGCTCACGGACGGGCTGGAAACATGCGGCGGCAATCCGCTCGGCGTGGTCAAAAAACTGAAACAGGAAGGATTGTTGTTCGTGCTCTATGTCGTTGGTTACGACATCAAGGAGAACGAAAAAAAAGAATTGATGAACCTGGCGGAGGAAGGCGACGGACGATATTTTTCCGCTCATGACACCGCCTCGCTTCTGGCGGCTTTGGAGATTGTGCGCAAGGATATAGAAGGAAAAGTTGAAAAAGCAAAAACCCAGAAGATTCAGAAAAAGACCGGTCTGGGCAAACTTCATCTGGCGATGCCGGCGGATGCCCTAAAGAGCCTGAGGGGAATTCAGATTCGCCGGAAGAGCGACGCCAATGTCATTAAAAAGGTCGAAATATCCGCCGCCGATACAACCCATCCGTTGCCGGCCGGAGAATATGAACTCCTGCTTGATTTTGCGAATCCGAATTACCGCTCCCCCACCTCCGTCCTGTTGCAATCGTTTGATGTTGACGGCAACGTTGTCGCTGATGTAACGCTTGGTGCGCTGGCGTTTAATGTGGCTGAAAATCTGGCGGATAACAATATTTCAGCATTGCTGATTATTGACCGCGGAACCGGACGTCCCTTCGTGCGGATTGAACCGCAAAACAACGATTATTACCTGTTTAAAACCAAGCCGGCGCCAGCCGGAATATATGACATGGCGATCCAGTATTACCGTAGCCCGCAGGCGACCGTAATCGCGACAAATATCGCGGTACAGGCCGGTAAAATGAGCACCGTAACATTGGACAGCGGATTCGTTTTAAAGAAGCCCGGCTCAACTAGCGTCACCGGATGGGATTTAATCCGCAGCGGTTCTACCGAGACGTTTCTACAGGTCCGGCGCGGTTCCGACAACCAGGAGCCCTTGTGGCGCCGGTTTATTGTTCCGCCGGGCGTCTATGACCTGAAAGTTTACGTGAAAGGCATGGATGAACCCTTGCTTGTGGGAATGGATTTGAAAGTGCGTAAAGGAGAGACGCTTGAATTTGACGCGGGATTGTAATTTCCGGTAACATTATTAATTGATTATCCAGAAAAACATTTCAGAGCCGATCACTGCTTGCTGATCCACACAAATTCAGTCAATCCGCAGTTCCAAGAGCAGTTTGGGAGCCCCGGAAGCCATTTTAGAGAAGGGAAACACGAATGGGGAATAAATTGCAAGTAATTGATAACCAAATAGATAAAAATGGCAACGAGACTCGAAATCGGACCGAGGACACGCGGATTTTCAGACAGCCACCTGCATTTTTAGGCGATTCAAAAAACCCCGTAAACCCCTGTAAATTGCTTATATATCATTGTTTGTGTAAAAGTCAAGACTGCAGCATCGCGCAAGGTTATGCAGGCTAAATTAGTATAGGAGCCCCGGAAACACTGGCTAAATGGGTAGGGAGCCAAAACGCCCCGGGGCTTCCGTCTTCGCCAAGGCTTCCACCGTCACCAGGAGGCTTCCTCCTTCGCTCGATCAACTACGGTGGACAAGATGGTGGACAGGTCGCCGGACGAGACGCAGGGCACCGCCATGCTTCACACAAGTGGCTACGCATGGCACGGCCATATTTTCCTCGTGCGACCCGGCGTAGTCCCGACTCTTCAAGAGGTCGGGAACGAAGCCGTGGTGATTCTGGAATTTTTTGGTCAACCAGGGCTGTTTGAGGTTGTTTTGGGCATGAGGACCATTGGAGGGGGATGCATTGCCCCTTTGAGCCATTTCAAGTCCGCATAATTCTGAATGCCGTTATTCCCCTGCCCTGCCCATTTTCCTGATTCCAAAAATTGGTCATCCAAGCCTTTTGAACCATTTTGGGCCAGAGCGTCTCCCCATATGCCCCAGGATTTCAAGACTGCTACGGGCAATTTTGTCCATACCATCAAAAATTCGCCATTGTCTTACGCTTGTTTTTCCCATGTTTTTTCCGGTTTGACCTTCTGCTGGGGCGGGTATAACCTTTAATGCAAAGACTGTATTGTCCCTGACTGACTGAGTAACGAGGGAAGTGGCATTGGGCGAAACGGTAAATAGCGGACGGAAAGGAGACACACAATGGGCGACAAAGGCGGAAAAAAGAATAAGAACAAGAGTCTGAAACAGATGGTAAGTAAACAAGAACACAAGGCCCAGCAGAAGCAGGATAAGCAACATAAGAGCACTCCGTGAGAGAAATCAGGATTCGAAGGCGCGAAAGCCTCAATTTTCCGATAAAGTATGATGCCTGTTCGCTGAACTGCAGAACGGCAGTGAAGCCCGTCTGTTTAGCCACCATCCGCCATATACCGCTAAATAAAAGAAAGCACCGCCCACATGAACAGGGCCTTTCTTGTAAATTCACACCGTAATCCTTTTCCGTTTTAACGACGATTGTTATCCAGTAATTTTCGCCGCGCCGGTTTACTTGATGCTTGAGTGACAGAATCTCCCCGCGCCTGTCTGTCTGATGATCGCGCGAGTTGGTTGACCAAAGGAAATTTATGGAACAGATGGTAAACGCGGAAAAAACAGGATGCGCCGCACCGGGCAAGGTCCCGCGCATCCTTCTTTGCGGTGTCTTTGGGCCGTTTGGCGTCGACGACGAATACGGGCGCAAAGAAAACCTCATGGAGTTGTATCACAACCAGGTGACCCGCATTCAGGGTCCGGCTTCGCTTCGATTTCATCACCGGTCGTTCGGGCTTTACTTCATTGCCGCCAACATCGACGCCGACACAACGATTCTCGACTTCCCCTCCCGAAAGCGTTTTATCCGCGAAATTCAAAAGGGCTACGACACGATCGGCATCTCGTTCATCACGCCCAACTTTTCCAAGGCGCGCGAAATGGCCCGGCTCATCCGGTTGCATGCGCCCAAATCCACCATCATCCTCGGCGGTCACGGCGCCGCGATTGAGGGCGTCGAGGAGTTGATCGATTGCGATCACGTGGTCCGTGGCGAAGGCATTCGCTGGATGCGCAAATATCTCGGACAGG
>VSJD01000317.1 GCA_008636095.1 Kiritimatiellota bacterium
TTGGTCGTGAGCGTCTGGTATCTGCTCAAAGGCTTTTTTGCCCACATGACAGAGGTGACCACGCATATTCGGATTAAGATGCATAAAATCGCTTGTGAAATCGGTCTCGTGCGCATTCGATTGATGGGTTACAAGTCTCTGAAAGAGTTTGAAGAAAAAACATTAATAATTCTTACTCAAACAACTTGACAGACCACATGCCTGTAATCCGCGGTTAATTTTTTGGGTTTCCACGTCGCTATGCAAAACGAACAGGAGGTGCATTATGACAAAGCGATCGGACGTGTATAAATGCGAAATCTGCGGCAACATGGTGGTAATTGTGCATGCCGGCGTGGGCGAGCTTGTGTGCTGTAACAAACCGATGAAACTTATGCAGGAAAACACGGTGGACGCGTCACGCGAAAAACACGTACCGGTGATTGAGCGCACCGCCGCCGGCATCAAGGTCTCGGTCGGCAGCATCCCCCACCCCATGGAAGAAAAACATTATATCGAGTGGATTGAATTGAGCGTTGACGGCCGGAGCCTGCGCCAGTTCCTGAAACCCGGCGATGCACCCAGCACCTTGTTCGAGGGCATTACAGTCCCGACTCTCCAAGAGGCCGGGATGGTCGCCCGCGAATACTGCAACCTGCATGGTCTCTGGAAAGCGTAAGCCCCGCATCCGTTTGCCGCGCAAGCTTTACCTCCGGCTACATGGCCATAAAAGGACGTGTTTATGAATGCCCGTCAAATCGTCAGCGGCGTGTATTGGATGGGCGCCCAGGACTGGAACCGGCGGCTGTTTGACGCGCTGATTCCCCTGCCGGACGGCACCAGTTACAATGCCTACCTGGTGCAGGGTCAGACCCACACGGCGCTCATTGACACGGCCGATCCCACGATGCAGAGGGAACTGCTGGAACAATTGGAACACGTCCCGAGTTTGGATTACGTCATTGCCAATCACGCCGAGCAGGACCATTCCGGCCTGATTCCCTGCGTGCTGGAGAAGTACCCGTCGGCCATGTTGGTTACTTCCGCCAAGGGCAAGGCGCTGGTAATGAATCACCTCGCTGTGCCCGAACCCCGGATCAGGGTCATCGCCGATGGCGACACCCTGGCGCTGGGCGGCAAAACGCTCTCGTTTATTTATACGCCCTGGGTGCATTGGCCGGAAACCATGTGCACATACCTGCGCGAGGACCACATCCTTTTCAGTTGTGATTTTTTCGGCTCGCACCTGGCCACCAGCGATCTGTATGTCACCGACGAAGGCCGCGTGTATGAAGCCGCCAAGCGCTACTACGCCGAAATCATGATGCCGTTCCGCGCCGTGATCCGTAAAAACCTGGACAAGCTGAAGCCTTTGGCCATCGAGCGGATCGCGCCAAGCCACGGACCGGTGTATGACCGCCCGGCGTTCATCATGGATGCCTACCGCGACTGGGTTGCCGATACGCCGAAAAACGAGGTGGTCCTGCCTTATATATCCATGCACGGCAGCACGGAATTGATGGTCAACCACCTGATCGGCGTGCTCGTGGAACGAGGCGTTCGGGTGACGCCGTTTAACCTGGCCGCAACCGATATCGGCAAGCTGGCCATGGCCCTGGTAGATGCCGCCACGCTGGTCGTGGGTACGCCTACCGTGCATGTCGGAGCACACCCGGCCGTCTTTTACGCTGCGCACCTGGCCAACGCCTTGCGGCCCAAGTTGAAATTTGCCGCCATCATCGGCTCCTACGGCTGGAGCACCAAGGCGGTGGAACAGATTGCCGGCCTGATCCCGAACCTCAAGGTCGAGATACTGGGTTCGGTCATCGCGCGAGGCCTGCCGCAGCCGGCTGACCTGACTGCCCTGGATGCCTTGGCGGAAACCATCGCCGTAAAACACCGGGAATTGAATTTGCATTAGGCGGCAGACGCCGCAACTTTGACAAAATGATTAGCCACAAAAATGCACAAGATTCACAAACATGATAAATTAATGCTCTTTTTTGTGCTTTTTGTGCATCTTTGTGGCAACCTTGAAATTCCTTAGCATTAAATTAGGTTCTGAGGTGGGGCGCCTGACCACGCCACGCGAGCGAAGGAGGGTTTTGTATTTCTTTAATAGTCTCTCCTCATCAGGCTCCTACGCCCGGCCACCAAGGGCAGGAGCGTGACCGCCAGGGTAATAACGATCAGCCAGGCCGATGCTGAGACCATACCGGCGCGCAGGGCGCCAGCTCCGATCCGGCCCAGCGTGTGGTAATGATAGAGCACGCCGAACGGTAGGATGGCCGCAACCATATAAGCCAAGCTCAACACCAGGTTGAGCGTGCCGCCGAAACCGGAAATAATCGCCATCGGATTGCGCTGTTTCAGATCGAGAAACACGGCGCCCAGTCCGGTGGCTAATCCGCAGAAACCCAGCGATATCGCCACGGCCAGGCCCAGCGCCGTCACCCATACCTGCCAGCCGACGTCCAACATGGCAGTGGACACGGCCATTAAGCCAACGCTGATGGTCAGCATGCCGGCCAGGGATGCCAGAAACTTGATTTTCAACACCCGTCCCATCGTGGTCGGTGCAAGCCCGATCAGCCAGAATGACTGGCCTTCCAAACTCAACTGCGGATAAATGAAACGCGAGCAAAACGAACACATGACGGCCGAAAGACTGAACATGTTGAGGAACACGATCAGGTTCCGCCACACGGCTGACAACTGGTGGTAGTGCAGATTGCGGAGGTTAAAGAAATACAGGGCCAGCAGGCCAAAAAAAAGAAGCCCTTGAATCCATTGCGCCGGATCGCGCAGGAGGGTGCGTAAGTCCTTGGTGACCAGGGCACGGGTATCGGGGGCCAGAAAGGCCAGACGCGTTTCCAACGCCATCGTCCCGACCAGGCCTGCCCTGCGGCTTGTCCTGCGAAGCCTTGGCGAAGAAGGAAGCTCCCGGCGCGAAGCATGGGACGCGCGGGTCCGTTGCCAGGCTTGGACGAACTGGGCATTGCCGAGACCCTCGACCAGGAGGCCGACCACCAGGACATTGGCCAGCAGGACCCCAAACAGCAGGCCACCCCTTAGCCATTGGTCACGGGATAACGCCACAATCCCTTCGGCCACCCAGGCGCTCGGCCACAACGGGCAAGCCGCCAGCTTCAGCCCGGGCACAAACCGCTCCAGAATAAAGGCCGCATCACCGGTCTGCGGCTTACCGGCACCAGCCAAGTTGTTGGCACCAGCCAAGTTGTTGGCACCAGCCAAGTTGTTGGCACCAGCCAAGTTGTTGGTACCAACCAGCGTCCAGATTCCCCAGCCGATCAATACCAACAAAGCGGCCCCCACCCAGACCTGCGGCCGCCAGCGCGGCGCCCAGCGCAGGACCAAAAGCGTGATAAGCGTGCCCACCCCGGCATACAACAGGACAAACGGAATCGAAAAAAGAAACGTCCAAAGCATAAAAAGCAAGGAAAGATGCTCGTGCCAGGCAAAGGCACCAATGAACGGAATGATGATGAAAAAGAAAGCCCAGGATGAAATCAGTGTCGTTTCCAACCATTTGTGCAACAGAATCTCGCCGGGCGCAATCGGCCGGCACAGCAGAAATGGAATTTCCTCCGAATGAAAGACCGTCGTATAGGTCGTGATGATGTTGGAAAGAATCATCATCAGGCCCAGGCCGAAAAAGAACAGTGCAAAGAGATGACGGATCAGCATCACTCCGATTCCGCCCAGGGCGCTGAGGAATCGGAATCCCTCTAAAAACAAATACCCGAGGCCGGCCAGCATCCCCACGGCAAACATCAGGATAAAAACGACTTTAAAGACCGATTGCTCGCGCGCTGTCTGCCGCAGGTTGCGCAGAACACGTCCGTCTTTTCTTAACAAGGCCGCCAAGGCATGCATGGATGATAAGAATGGTTTCCGCCATAGGCGGACCCGCCTTCGGCGGGAATGGTTAATGGTTGCTGTGTATGGGGAGTGATGGAGTATGGGTGTATGGGAGTTTTTTCTGACGCCCACACTCCGTTACTCCACTACTCCCAAACTGTCTGTCGTCTGGCGCCCGTCTTTTCCGGTCCGGCGTCAGGCGTCTGTCGTCTGGTGTCCTCTTCGGTCCGTCATCCGTCGTCTGTCGTCGGCCTTTACGCCTCCTCCGGGCGGGTCAGCCGTAAAAAGATATCTTCCAGCGGCCCCTGCATGGAACTGCGCGCCTTCAGTTCGGCTAACGTCCCCAGGCCCACCAGCCTGCCGCCGGCAATGATCCCGATCCGGTCCGCCAATTGCTCGGCAAACGCCAGGATGTGCGTGGTAAGGAAAATGGTCGTACCCGCCCGGGCCGCCTGCCGAAGCAGGTCGTGAATTAAACGGATGCTGAACGGATCCAGGCCGACAAACGGCTCATCAATAAACAGCACCTCGGGCTGGTGCAGAAAAGTGGCCGCGTAAATCAGCCGCTGGCGGTATCCGTGCGACAGGTCTTTGATCAGCGTGCGCGCATATTCATCCATGGCAAACAGCGCAAAAAACCGCTCGCGCGTCGCTTGGACCCGGGCGGCGGGTACCTGGTACAGGTCGCCGATAAATTGAAAAAACTCGACGGGCGTCAGGCGCTCGTAGAGGAAAGGGGTGTCGGGAATATAGCCGATCAAGCGCCGGACCGCCGCCGGATCAGCCTGAAGATCAATCCCCTGGATGCGGATCGTCCCACCGCTCGGCTTCAGCAGGCCGCACAGGATTTTAATGGTCGTCGTCTTGCCGGCGCCATTGGGCCCGAGGAAGCAGAACAGTTCGCCCCGCGGAATAGTCAGCGACAGGTCTTTGACCGCCAGCAGGTTTCCGAAATTTTTGGTCAAGTGCTCGATTTCAATCATTGCTCCTCCATGATCTCCACGCTGACCTGCCCCAGCAGTCCCAATAATTTCAGCTGGTCGGCGACCTCGCCTTGGGCCACCGAAATATGCGTGGCATCCACGGTCTTCTGCCCCAAGGTCGGATCCAACTCCACCCATTCACCAACATAGACCGACGGCCAGGCGTGATAATAGAAAGCTCCCGGCGCTCCATCCAGCTCGGAATATACCAAGCCAACGTGGATCCGGGCCGGAAGCCCGACGGCGCGAGCCAGCGCCACAAAAAGATACGTGTGCTCATTGCAGTCGCCCTCCCGCCGCTTCAACACGTCAAGCGCAGATGGCAGGCTGACCGTCGCCTTCTTTTCGATGGCGCGATAGACCCAGTCGCCGATGGCTTGCGCCGCCGCCCAGCTGTTGGTCTCGTCGCCGACAATCGCACGGGCCTGCCGAAGCATGGCGGGGTGATCGGCCTGAAGCGCGGGTGACGAAGCCAGAAACGGACGCAGGACCTCCGGCGCCGACCAAAGCGCACCGAACTGGCACGGCACCGCCTGGGCTCGCAACGTCAGGCCAACCCGTCGGTCTGCCTGAGACTCGACAACCTGGCGCGGGCTGGCAAAGTCCTGTGGACTGAGGCTCACGCCGTTCATCTTAATTTTTAACATCCGGCATGTACGCGGGTTTTGTATCCGTCCACGGCAGGGTACCGCCATGGCCATGAGCAGGTCGGCGGCACCGGCCGAGTCGTCGGCACCGGCCGAGTCGTCGGCACCGGCCGAGTCCTGCTTAAAGGCTAACACGTCTTGTGCTGAACACAAGGTCATGGTCCAGCCGAAGGGCGTTTCCTGCCGCAGGATGCGCCCGGCAGAATCCATCCAGGACAGCGTTTCCAATCCCTGGTAAACCAGCTTCAGCACGGTGGTTTCCTGTTCGCGCCCAGCGGCTTTCAGCTTTTCCCTGCGCAGAGCCTCCACGCGCACATCGGATACGGACAGCGTCACGGGATCCAGGACCCGCAGACTTAACGATTTGCCCGGCTTCAAGCCAGCCAGGGCCATTTCAGTCACGGGGGAATACAGAATGACATCGTCCGGAACGGTCAGCGTCACGGTTTGCTCGCCACTATCAGTGCGGATGCGGACGGCAAAATTGTGAGCCCCGGTCTTGCGACCCTCGATCCGAGTGGTATAGACGCTGGACGAAACAACGGTATAAAACTTCTGAAGCTCGTAACCCGCATCCAGCGTGGCGCCAGCCATGACATTCACCCCATGGACCTGCCCCATCAGCTTGATGTTGAACACGGTCTGGTTATGGAGCGTATAGGTGGCGCTGGGCGATGCCACGTCGCTATCCACCCAGGTGTGGCTGTAACCAACGGGATTGTTCCGGAATTCGATCTGCATCCACGTGTCGAGGATAAGCGGGCCGTTCTTGAAAAGCGAGCGATAGCCCGGCGCGGAGGCCGTGAACCAGTTGGGGAAAGCTTCGTACCGGATCAGCCACCCGGTCATGAGAAGCCAGAAAAGGATAATCAGACTGCGGGCAATGTTCACAAGCGTTATTTTTTAACCTGATCTATTCATGCAAAACCATGAATAGATCACCCTTTGGGCTTCGACTACGGCCTGAAACCAAGCCTCCGCTCCCCTCGGCCCGAGCTCGGGACAGACAGGGTTAACAAGCATCTATCCTCAGGACGGAGGACATTACTCATCAAAAAGCTGGTTCAGGAAGACGATGTGTTTTTTTTCTTCCTTGATAATGAGATCCAGCTTGTCCCGACCCAGGGCGGGTGGAACCATATCCTGCATACCGACGTAAAAGACAATCGAATCCTTTTCCATGCCAACGGCAATTCCCAAAATATCGGCAAATGATTCAGCGCCCTTCAAAATATCCTTGGGCCGGCGTTGAACATCCACTACACGGCGATCGGCCATGGCCCTCAAGTAGGCTTCGGCTTCCTGACCGGGATCATACGTTGTGGCTTCCTTGTCCTTGCTCGCGAGCTGCCGGCGCAAAGCCGAAAAGGTTGCACAATGTCCGTCTTCCTGCTCGGCGATAATTGTCAACAGGCGTTGCTGGGCCGGGAACTGTTTCGCCGCCAGCCGGTAAAAGGCGGCACCATTGCGCTCAATTTGCTCGGCCATTTCAAAAACTTCATCCGCGTTAAAGATAAATGCCATTTACACACCCATTTTTAAAAAGCACAAGAGGTTGGCTTGCCCTGCGTCGCCCTGGCAAAGCAGGGAGGTCAGCAACCCGTTGCTTGTTATTGGTTCTTCGTTTTTCGCTTCACGTGCTTTTCCGTCGTCCGTCGTCCGTCTTCACACGGTCGTCTTGACTCAGAAACTATATGCCACTTTGAGCGTGCCGCGTCCGTTTTCCTCGGCATTGGCGCTCGTACCGCCATAAAGGTTGACGCTAAGATTCTCGACCGGCTTATAGCACATACCACCGTTGAAATAGATCGGTACGTCCTTGGTGCTTCCTTGTTCTTTTTCGGTCACTTTCGCTTCCGCCAGCACCGAGAATTGCTCGCTCAGTTCCCAGATAAACGCCACCGCACCTTCAAAGCGGCCATTGTCGCCGACGTTGGTATCATAGCGTCCATCGAGCACCCAGGTGTACTTGTCAAATGTTGTCGTGCCGACGGCCGCACCGAAAATAGCGTCCATCTTGCCCAACCCCATATGTTCTTTATCGTCGCCGCTCGGGAACGTGACTTCGACATAGGGTATGACCCATGGATACTTGTAGGTGTATTCATAGGCCAGCAGTTCGGCGCCAACGGCAACGTCATTGAACCCGTTGTAGTTCTTATTCTTGGCATCCGATTGATCAACGCTGTAGGGAACCTTCGTATAAACCGTCAGGTTATTGAGCAAGCCATACTTGGCATAGGGCTCAACAGTCGTGGATTTCAACTTGGGATTGGCGTTTTTATCCACAAAAACGCCCTGATAGGACTTGGGATCAATCTGGGATACGAAATATTCATCATATTGCGCGTAGCTCACGAAGGTACCGACCTCCGCCTTGCCCTTTTCGGGGAAGCGGTTTTCGCGCGTGAACAACGGACGCATGGATTCGCTTTGCGCCCATCCGGAAGTCGCGATTGTCACGGCCGCCGTAATGACCAAGCCCAATCTTTTCATATTCATTTGCCTCTCCTATAGGATGATGTCCAGCAATTCTTTAAAACCATACACACATGCATTTTTCAACGCAAGCACAAAATGGGCCAGCACAAAATGGGCCGAAAAATTAGGCT
>VSJD01000113.1 GCA_008636095.1 Kiritimatiellota bacterium
AGTTTACCCACATAGCCTCTCGACGACGGCGGAGCACTATTATTTGTCCGTACAGTGTTGAAAATCCCAATCCAAAATCGCTGATTTAGAGTCGATAAAAAATCCGGAACAAAGTGACTGACCCGGCACAGTTGGTTCGCCGCAATTATCCGGGGCGTCTTCCACCACGCCATCCCAAGTGAAAACCGGACTATTGGTGGCGTAGGTAAAACTTCCCTCACCTTCGTTGTTCCACGTATTTACTGTCAATCCTATACCCTCATTATTAAAAATATTAGATGTTCCATAAGTAGGCGGGATCGGTTTAAACCAATACTTGACACGGTGTTCTATATTGGTGATTGACTGCAAATCATTCGTGGCAACTATCTTGGTTAGCCAACACTCATAAAAAATAGTGTTTGTTTCGTCCCCGTCTATCCAATTGTGCGGGTAATTGATCGGATACTTGTGGTATTCATCTCCCCCCACCGTCCCTCCTCCGGTGGTCATCGAGGCGGTAACATTATCATATGTCTCTCCCCCGACTATTATGGCGTACTCTCCCTCCAAACTCCCGTGAGACCATGATGGCGAAGACTCGGGCGGATACTCCGTAGATTCTGTAATATAATAAGTTCCATTAGTTGCTTCGCAATGCCATGAACCACACGACCAAGAAGAACCAGACCCGACGTAATCACCAACGCAAGGGGGCGTGGGATGTTGAACATTGGTAACTATCGTACTCATTATCATATCAAACACCGCTGTCGGAGTTCCTGTAGCAACATCGGGGTCCCATACATCATAATCCCCCTCAACGTCTCCGGCACGATACCATCGTTTTGTCCCCCAAGGTTCTGTTAAGGGATAGACCAGGTAACTCACGGCCGGGGGAGGATCAAACTCCGGTTCCATCGGCCCGAACAGCACTCCTATGCCGTTCGTCTGATACCATACGCGAGCATTATTCTGCACCTCGCCTTCAACATAAGTCCCGGTAATATCAGGGTTCAAAGCACCGGTAACTATCACATTTGTCGTCCAGTTAGTGATAACGGTTACTGTTTGGGTAGTTGTCGCCCTAACCCAAAGTTTATTCGGAACCCCCTCGCCAGAATATCCTACGTCGTACCACTGCAAAACCCCGTCTTCCCCAGTCTCAGTCGTCCCGCCACTACCTCCTTGGAAAACCGAATTAGAAAAGAATGTAATTTTGCAATGCTGTCGGATTCCCCAGTCAGGAGACGATGCCCCGCTTGAAATATAATCGTAAGAATCAACTGCATCAGCATACGCCTCGTTCAAAGTATGCCCGAATCCGTGCCCCGCCCACTTCTGGTATCCGGAGTACCAACTGTCTCCCTTGGTCTGTTTCAATTTCCAAAGGACCTCATACCGTTCCTGCAAGTTCGCGACATATATCCGCCACGGACAGTCGCCGTAAGTAGCCGCATTCGTACCGATCGCGGGCATACATGTAAATTGATCTGTATGATCCCCAATTTCCAGCCGTGCCCACAATCCCGGCACAGTCAGCATTACGATGTTGGTGTCCACATAATACTGCACGAGTGACTTGATATTGGTGGCCATGGCGCCCATCAGGTTCTGATCAAGATAAAATCCCGTGGTATTCGTAAACGGCGCTACTCGGTAAGCAACCGGATCGATCTGATATTGCGTCGCCTGGCATCGTTCATTCATGCCACTAACACACTCCATCCCCTGCTCTACAATATCGTCCAGCTCACTTGCAGTCGGCCGGGTCGGATAGGATTCGGCATACCCACCGGCAACCAGCGCCACAATCCAGAGCGCCACCGTCACACGTAAATATCCGGCATTCATTTGTGATCCCCTGTCGTCCGCCAATGTTTTTATTCCAAACGCCATATCATTTTCCACCAACACTCAAGCCATTATTCTCTACTTATGGGACCCTATGCGTTTTTATATCCTTATTTCTTATTTCCAGGGCTGACCCCAATGCTTCGTGTGTTCGTTGGATAGCAACTTCGTTTTCGTCTTTTTTCAGTATAAGTTTTTCTTTCCCTCCGGAAACAGCAATCTGAGTAACAATATATTCACCTACAAAATCTCCGGATCTGACATAATAATCTCTGTGGTCCTCGGGAGCTATCCGTAGTATATATACTGGTCCTGCGGAAGTTTTCATTGTGCCCAGGAAAGAACATTTACTGATATCTTGGCAGGGAACATGAATAGGTTTGGACTGAGTCTTTTCTCTGTCAATTTTTAAGACTCTCCTGATATCATCCTGCCATGTCGGCCAACTCGGCAAATAAGAGAAGGTCGTTAAGCAATAGACTTGATATGTGCCGTTAGAACCAAGGTGTTCAGGAATTCGTGAAAACGTTCCTGAAATTGCAGGATTTATAGCCATGATTTCCGGTTTATAATCTGACGGCATAAGCCATAGCGTGAATTCTTCTTTACCCTTAAGGCCATTATAATAATTAGCGTTCTGCGTACCTTTGAAGCGAAATTCAATGCCTTTGGCAATACTTGGATTATGTCGCAATGGATAAGACTGCTCTTTTACTTCTATTGCCCATCCGATCGGTTGTATTTTCTGGAATGTTTGTTGCCATGCTGTCGTCTTTTCCTCGCTAATTAATTCTTCTTTTTGAGACGCCGCAAACAATGTCATCACGCTGACTTCAATTATTAGCAGGACAATAATCCAGCAAGAAACTAGTCTTTTATAAAGACTCATATTTTTTCTCCTTATGGAATGGTTGCTAAATAATGCGGGGGAACCACACGGACATTTCCTGATTCATTCGTCGAAGGAAGACTGTTTGTAGTAACTATGACTCGGATATCGTGCACTGCCGAAGGGAGAATATAATTCCCGTCTGCGGTAACCGTGATATTTGAACCGTTGTTGAACTGTAACGTATACGCAGAAACATTCCAATTGATGTTATAAGTGCCATCATCCGCTAAATCAGGACTCGATGAATCTGGAAATGGATCAATAGTAATACCGCTGATCTCTGAATTTGGTTGCCATTCGCTGATTGGGGCATTTCCACTACCTAGATCTGCCACTTTCCACTGGAGCATACCGCCGACACCAGCAAAGGTTTGGATGACATAAATTGGCAAATAATTTTCTTTTCCTGATTCTGCCGTAATATAATGACCTACGGACCAACCATCTGACGGGAAGACACCAGCGGAGACATCGAGTTGCCCAACGTAGAAGAAGCCTTGAAAATTGTTGTCTGGATATCCCAAGAACCAAGATGCTTCACCGGAATCTGGATGATGATAAAGGTGGTATTGTATCTGCCATCCCCATGTTGATGAATTAGTCGTTACAATGTTATTATGGCACCATGCTCGATATGGATGTGCTTCGACACCAAGAAGACGACACGCAGTGGCCGCGATGTTTCCCCATGAGATGCAATCCCATCCTCCGCCGATATCCAACGCAACAAAAGGATTGTTTGTATAGTTATAGGCAAATCCGAGTTTGGCACCCACTCCGCTATCACAAGTTGTTGCGATCTCATTGGTTGTGGCCTCGGTGTTGGCCCATTCGGAAGCAATATTTGCGCGTTTAGCCGTAAGAGCCATCGAAACAGGATTGTAATTGTCACTGATGTCGTAATACGTGGTCTTCGGCGTTGCGTACATAATGAACGCCTTGTGCGCCGATGATCCGGACTCGATACCAGTAAGCCCAGCGATATCGCATGCAAAATCAATCGTCCATGTGCCGTTAAAGACCTGATTGGGAAGTTGATCTGGCGTGGTGAACGTAACTGAGACCTCGGTGCCGGAGATGTTCACGTTTGCGCTGTAGTTCAGGATAGAAACCGCCCCCGCGTGTAAAGTGGCGGAGAATGGGACTGCCGTCAGCGTTAGGGATGGAGAGACCTTGAACTTGGCCTGTATCGTCGGCGAACTCTCGCGAGTAAAGCAGACAGGGTCGTCTGTGTCACCAGCATCTTGAACGTCACCATCGAGATTTGCATCTTTCCACACGGGATCGGTGATGGTCGTATCGCCTTCACTGACATAAGTGTCATTGGTCCATGTATCGCTTCCTGTCTTCTTGAGAGAGTGCTCTCCGGACCCGCTAAAGCCGACTTCCATTAACTCCACTTTAACTACGGCCAAACTCACCTGATCATAAAAGTTGGTGTTATCTTTTGACGTTGCCCGGACTATGTAATTCGTTCCTACGCTGCCAGGCATTACCTCCGTTTGCCATGCGCCGTTGGATTGGATTGTAGCCCCGCCTGAACCTGACAAATCGGGGATCAATGACCACGTCACCCCTTGGGGTATATTTGTCCCCGTCACATTGAACTCCACATTTGAGCCATTCACTGCCACATACGCTTGGCGCGGCGTGATCCAGATGGACGGAATGATCAATTGGTAGAAGACATTGGTCACATCCACCCGACAAGTTTTCTCTTCTCCGACATCCGGAAAGTTCGTATTGATTGAAGGGCCAATATCATTCGTGTCCGTCATCGGCGGATAATTGCCCAAACTCCCCACCAGCACATTCGAGATCGCCACCCGGACTCCATTACTGGGCGATATCCACCAATTCGTTTCCGAGGAGCGAAAGACGATTCGATTCTGGAGCGTCCACAAATACGCGCCCCATTCCCCGTTGACCGACTTGGTACCGCGCACCCAACCAACATTGTCGAATATCTTGCCATAATAATTTGACGGCGTGCCGTTATAAGCCACCGCTGCATTCCAGGCTCCTTCGGCCGACCCATAGCAGACAGGAATAGCCGCCTGCTTCTCGATCGCACACGTTTCATTCGTATTGATCGTGATATTAGTCCCCTTGACAAGATCCGTCAGTTTCCCCGATTCGGTATACAACATATCCACTAACGGCGGGGTCCCTTTAACATCAATCCCCACCGCCGTAAAGGTCCGGTTGGTGTGATACATCTCCACGGCCATGGCGGAAACTGCCAGCCCGCAGAACCATATCAGCATTATGGACAACCTATGCTTCATTAGATTTTTTTACCTGCTAAACACACGAAATAAATAAAATGGCTGCACTTCACAATTTCATTCTACTTTCGCGTTATTTCGTTTAGCGGGCTATTCCACCTTGTAAAACTTGCCCGAGAGCGCGTTCAGCGCGTCCTTCATATCGTTCAAATCAGCCGCCGAGCCGGGCGAGTTCGTGAATGTTGGCGTCATCCCGAAATACAACTGCCAGTGATAGATGATCCGCTGACGTGCCGTCTCCCTCATATTCGTCACTTCGGGCTCCGCATCATCCGGATCCAATGGATCTCCCCCATTTGCCACTTCCCACCAGTCCGACAGCCCATCCCCATCCGTGTCCGAGTTATACGGGTCTGTCCCGAGTTTCGCTTCTAGCCAATCCGAAAGCCCATCGCCATCGGAGTCCACCGCTGAATCAAAACTGAACACGTATTTTACCTGACCAATATTGGCCAGGGCGAAGTCGTTGGTGGACGAAGAATTGCCCCAGGGATAATAGCCGGGCATGTTTGCAGGGAAGGTATTGGTTAGGTTGAACTCGTAGAGCCGGTCATAAAACGGCTGGGCCACATATTTTACCTGGCCGAGATTGGCAAGATAGTAATTGTTGGAGTTAGAAAAGGTAGCGATCAGCGCGGGAATCGTGGAGCCGGCGCCGAAATAGGCATTCATTTCGTCGCGGGCGTTAACGGCCATCCATTTCAATTGGCCCTGGGTGATGGGCGCGTAATCGTTCGGGGACAGGTTGGGATCAACTGCACCACGGGTGAGCCACCACGAAGGACCTTGGGCGAAAAGAAATGTAGAATGCAGAATGCAGAATGCAGAAACACAGAAATATAATCTAAACTTTGTGCTCATTATCTTTCTTCTCGTGTCTATGTGCCGACGCCTGCCCGCCATCTTGTCCTCCATAGCCGCTTTGGCAACGGCGGAAGCCTTTGTGCCTGCTTTGTTACTGATTCGTGTAAACGCCCATTGGGATATCGCCGGCGGGCGCGCCGGCTGTGATGGAACCAGTGATATCAAGAGAGCCATTGACCACGCCGCCGGTTGTGCTTAACGCTCCCAGATTATCACGGGCAGTGGCTTGGTTGGCAACATCCGAGAGATTGTTAGCGGCTATCAAGGCACCCGCGTTTGTGCTCAAGGCGCCAACTTGTGTCGCGGTTATGCCGGTAATCTGGGAACCATCGCCATTCGGCGATAGAAATGCGCCGGCCTCATTCGTTGCCGCGGAACCAAGACCAAGATTGGCGCGGGCGGCGGCTTGATCGGCAATATCCGAGAGATTATTTGAGGCTGACAAGTTCCCTGTGGGCCAGGTTGTGCGTGTTTCCCCGCCCAAGGTAATGGCCGAGACAATATTCGTACCATCCACCCGGGCATTGCCAACCACGTGCAGTTGTTCCGCCGGGTTGTTGGTCCCGACGCCCACTTTGCCCATCAAGACGTTGGCGCCGGACGCGCCGGTTTGGCTGATGCCGTTGGAGGAGATTGACAGGGTGGTTATATTGCTGGAGGTTGTCGCCGAATACCGCACAATCACGATGCCTTGAAATCCATTGCCCCCAGTAACGTCACCTCCGCAACTTAACCATATCCCCCCACCACCCCCACAACCATAATACGAAGCATTTCCCCTAACTCGCAATGTCGCGCCATTATCTGAAACACCACCATCGCCAGCACCTTGTCCTCCAAATCCATAGTTTGTGCTACCTATATATGGAGTGTAGGCACCTGCCGCGCCACCACCACCGGAAGAATAAATTTGATTCGCACCGGATATGTCATTTGTTATACCCATTCCACCATTTCCGCCACAATCCAACCCCCCTAAATGTTGGCCATTTCCACCAACCGAACATGCTCCACCACCTGCAGAACCTTGGTAACGGACATTAGTACCTCCGCCGTTGCATCCCTGACCGTTAGAACCAGAGCCTCCTGTTCCGCTCTCACCGCCCCATCCACCTCCTCCACATCCACCATTTTTGCCTGATCTACTTGATTCACTACCACCACTACCACCGCCAAAAGCCACATTAGTGCCGAAGGTAGAATCTCCGCCATTTGCGGCACTCGAACCGTTGGTTCCTACACTAACAGTTTTTGATCCCGACAGTGACAGCTGTTGGAGATAGATCACGCCACCACCGCCACCGCCACCACCAATATTTACCCCTCCGCCACCGCCACCACCAACAATCAGTACATCGCAAGTCAACGACCCGCCCGAAACGACAAAATCAGTTGTCCCCACATTTGTAAACGTATGAATGCAATAATTGCCATTGGTGGTGATTGTTCCTCCGGTTGCCGTGCCGCCCCCGTTGGTTCCACCGGTAGTTGAGGAAAAATACATGTTTCCCATAATCGTGGCGTCTTTTGTGACCGTCAGATTGTCGGTTGTTAAATCACCCGCCCAAGCCGAGGCGGCCAGAAGACAGACGACGGACGCCAGCTTGCCCACCGTAGCCCGAAGGGCAAAGGCGGGACGACAGACGACGGACGACAGCCCGGAGAAGACAGACGACGGAGGACTGACGACTGACAACAGATGACGGACGGCGGAGAAAAAACAGGGTAATTTCATAATTATCTTCGTTGTCATGCTTGTACCTCCTATTCCGCGTTAAGAACCGCAATCGAAATTATCTTGTCCACTTGAAACTGATAGGTCTCCTGACCATGGCAAGCAAAATTAACCGCAAAGGTTAAATGAGAAGGCTGATCTCCCTATCTGCGAGCTGTGATATAATCACGCTCAAAGTTAAAACGGCCTTGGTAGGCCATAACGCATAAGGAGACCAGCCATGAAAAAAGGTATCACGATCGGGATGGATTTGGGAGACAAAAAACATCAGGTATGCGTTTTGAATAAAGCGGGAGAGATTGTTGCCGAAGAGGAAGTTGCCGGCAACCGCGCGGCGATGGCGAGC
>VSJD01000287.1 GCA_008636095.1 Kiritimatiellota bacterium
TGCTATCCGCCCAAAATGACTCACAGCGCCTTGGATCCCGCCGAGCGTAAACGGCGCGGAATTCGGGATAACCTGATTCGCTTGTCAGTGGGCATCGAGCATGTCGCCGACCTGCAAGAAGACCTTATTGGAGCGCTGGGTGATTAAACAGTCGGAACTGTTCGAGATAGGAGGAGTAATATGAGTCGTAGCTGTTGTGACAATGCCCGGTCCATCGGCGATACCCCGCAAATCGCACGAGATCGCTTGGCACAGGGAGTGCAATGCGCCACGCAGTTTCGCCCCAAAGCCATTGCGTTACTCTCCGGCGGCTTGGACAGCACGATAGCAATCAAGATGATGCTGGAGCAGGATGTTGAAATTATTGCCGTCAACTTTGTGAGCCCATTCTGTACCTGTAGCCCTCGACGAGCGGGAACATGCTATCTGGCATCGGCCGTGGCTCTGAAATTAGGAATAAAGATCCGTGTCCTAAATAAGGGCATGGAATATCTAAAAATTGTGGAGCATCCACGATTTGGGTATGGACGCGGCATGAATCCCTGTCTTGACTGCCGTATTTTTATGTTGAAAAAGGCTGCGGCACTGATGGAAGATGAAAAGGCTCAATTTATCGTAACGGGCGAGGTTCTGGGACAACGTCCCATGTCGCAGCATTGCTCCGCGTTGGACCTGATCGAGAGGGAGAGCGGACTGCCGGGTCGTATTCTGCGTCCGCTCAGCGCTCATTGGCTTCGTCCCACCATTCCGGAACAAAACGGTTGGGTGGAACGGCCGCGTCTTCTGGCGATTCGTGGACGTTCTCGCTCCGAGCAGTTAGCTTTGGCGAAACGGGAAGGCGTGGACTTGTTCGGTTGCCCATCCGGCGGTTGCCTGCTCACCGACCCTGTCATTGCCCGGCGGCTGAAGGACTTGTTCCGTTACTCCCCGCAGTACGATATGCACGACGTAACACTTGTCACCTTTGGTCGGCATTTCCGACTGCATCCAGGCTTAAAAGTGATTTTAGGGCGAAACCAGGCTGAGAACAACCGGCTACAACAGATTGGGATGAAATGGCCACGCTTGGAAATCGCTGATACTCCTGGTCCGTTAATGTTGATCCGGGGCACGATGTGTGAGGGGGCAAAGCGGCTCCTTGCCCGGCTACTCAGGCATTTTGCGCCAAAAGTGACTGCGGAGACTGTAACATTCCGGTGGACTTGTGGTGAAAGGCGCGAGAACGGGAGTGTTGCTGGCAGAGTCACGGACGAAGAAGTGAATTACTGGAGAATTTGAGGCAGGGTGAGAAGCCAATATAATGGAGTTCAAGCCAATTGACCTCGATCACCACCTCACAATCAGACTTCACCAAACCATGACGGAGTGATATCTTGACTCGATAGCGGGCGACTTGGAATGATTAAACCATATAAAATCTTTCAACACGCCGCGAATAGCATTATAATAACCAGGAAAGGATGGCATTTACGATGAGTGTGCTTGCCCGTGGCACGGTAATCTTCCTGTTGGCCTTGGTGTGGGGCGGTCTGCCAAACGTCAGGGCGCAAGCGCCGGCCGCCGGTTTTACACTCCAGCAATTGGTTGATAGTGCGATGGCCGCCAATCCGCAACTGCGTGCCGGCCGTGGAAAATGGGAAGCCGCCCGTGAGCTCCCGGCTCAGGCGGGCGCCTTGGCCAACCCAACGTTTACTTATAAGGGCATGGAAGACACCAGCAGCATCGGCAACTTCCCAAACACGGAGGAAAAGCGGTTCGAAGTGGAGCAGGCGTTTCCGTGGTTCGGGAAACGCACGCTCCGCGAGCGTGTCGCGGCCCAGGATGCGCGGGCCATGGAACAGGACTATGGCACCCTTGTGCGCGAGACGGTCCGGGAAGTTAAGGAAACCTATTATGAACTGCGGGCTGTCCGGCAGGTCATGACCATCACTCGCAAGGAAGCGGCTGTGCTGCAACAACTGGAGTCGGTGGTTAGAACCGTGTATGCCTCCGGCAAGGCGCCCCAGGTGGACGTGCTCAAAGCCCAGGCCGAGCAAACCATGCTGAGCCAACGGCTCCTGGAATTGGAGCCCCGCGACAATTCGTTGCAATCGAAACTGAACGTATTAATGGATCGCGACCCCGGCGCGCCGTTGACATTGGCCGAGACCCCGAGTCCCTTAACCATCGGGCCGGAAAGCACGCTCGATCAACTCCTGAGTTTGGCGGCCAGGCAGCGGGCGGAAATTGGGCGTGCCCAGGCAGAATTGGAACGAGCGCGGGCGGCGCGGCGCCTGATGGCTCGTGAATATTTTCCGGATTACAGTCTCGGCCTGGAATATCGCTCGTACCGTGATTCGCCGGATATGGCCATGTTCATGATCGGCGTGGATCTGCCGGTTTGGCAGGGGAAATACCGTGCGGGTGTGCGGGAGGCGGAGAAAATGACGGCTGCGAATGAGGCGGCGCTGGAAGCCGTCCGCAATCAAGTCCGGCAGGAAGTCCAGCAGGCGCAGGTCAATGTTGTCAAGGCCCGGCAATCGCTGCACTTGTATCAACAGGCGCTCATTCCGCAGGCCATAGCCCGGTTCAATGCCAGCGAGGCGGGTTATCGCACTGGTCAGGTGGGCTTTCTTGATTTGTTGGAAAGCGAGCGCTTTCTACTGAACGCACGCTCCCTGACTGCCATGGCCGAGGGGAATGTTGGCGTGCAACTTGCCCGGCTGGAACAGGCCGTGGGTGGAAGTTTACCGTCGAACACTGCGCCAGGAGAAACAAGCAAATGAAAACACGCATAGTTATGATCGCAATTTTGTTAAGCTTGGTGATCGGTGCGGCAATTCTGCCCATGGGTTATGGCAGGAGCGGTCGCCAACACGAAGCGGCCAAGAGCGCCAAATATCACTGCCCGATGCACCCGACTGTGGTGGCCGACAAACCGGGAGATTGTCCAATCTGCGGCATGCGGCTGGTGCCGATTGAGGAGGCCAAGAAAGATTCTGCCGCCGCGCCGGCCTCCGCCATAGTGCCTTCGTCCGCCATGGCGGACAAGAAGATCATGTATCGTTCCACGATGAACCCCGGCGAGGTCAGTGACAAGCCCGGCAAGGATTCGATGGGCATGGAGATGGAGGCGTTTGCGGTGACCGGGGGTAGTACATCCGCTGTGCCCGGACTGGCGGCGGTGTCCATCACGCCGGAAGCCCGCCAGCGCATGGGGCTTACTTTCGGCATGGTGGAAAAACGTCCGTTGTCCCGGCACGTACACACATCAGCGCGCATTGCGGCGGACGAAACGCGGCTTTTCCGCGTGACGACCAAGGTGGAGGGCTGGGTCGAGAAGCTCTTTGTTTCCGTCACCGGCCAGGAGGTGCACAAGGGGGATCCGTTACTCACCATCTACAGTCCGCAACTGGTCTCAGCCCAGCAAGAATATCTGACGACTGTCCAGGCCGTAGGCAAGCTGGCCGCGAACACGGCCGACGATGCCGCTATTGGCGCCAAGGCGTTACTCGCTTCGGCGCGTCAGCGTCTTCAACTCTGGGACATCAGTGACGAACAGATTGTGCGTTTGGAGAAAACCGGGCAGGTGGAGAAGACCCTGACGTTGTATGCCCCGGCCGGCGGTTACGTGATCGAAAAGAATGTGTTGGCCGGTCAGAAGATCATGCCCGGCGATCCGCTGATGGTGGTGGCCGATCTGGCGGTTGTCTGGGCAGATGCCGACATTTATGAATCCGATTTACCCTATGTCAAGGTGGGGATGCCCATGGAGATCACGCTGCCGTATTGGCCGGACAAAACCTTCCAAGGCAAGGTTAGTTTCATATCGCCTGCCCTAAATCCGGAGAGCCGGACACTCAAAATCAGGCTGGAAATTCCCAACCCCGAACTCCTGCTGAAGCTCGAGATGTACGCGGACGCTAAGCTCGATTATCCGGTTGGCGAACACATCGTTGTTCCGGAAGCGGCGGTCATGCGCACGGGAGAACGCAATTATGCGTTTCGGGATGCCGGCGGTGGGAGGCTTGTTCCTGTCGAGATCAAGCTGGGTGTGCGCAGCGACGGCTTCTACGAAGTCCTTGCCGGATTGAACGCAGGCGATCGCGTGGTGACCTCCGCCAATTTCCTCGTGGACTCCGAGTCATCCATGAAAGCGGCGCTGGAAGCACTCGTCGGGAAGTAACCCATGATCAAGAAGATTATCGAATTCAGCGCGCATAACCGGCTGCTGGTCATCGGCTTAGTGGCCGCAGCGGTTGCCTATGCCATTTACACGATGCAAAACATCCGCTTGGACGCGATCCCGGACCTTTCGGACACGCAGGTGATCGTCTATACGAAGTGGGACCGCAGTCCGGACATTATTGAAGACCAGGTCACCTATCCGATCGTCACCGCCCTCCTTGGCGCTCCGAAGGTGAAGGCGATTCGCGGATTCTCGGATTTCGGGTTCTTGTATGTCTATGTCATCTTTCAGGACGGCACGGACATTTACTGGGCGCGCTCGCGCGTGTTGGAATACATGCAGAAAATTGTCGGCACCCTGCCGCCCGGTGTGACGCCCGAACTCGGGCCGGACGCCACGGGCGTAGGGTGGGTATTCGAGTATGCGCTGGTAGACAAGTCCGGCAAACACAACCTCGCCGAACTGCGCTCCTTCCAGGACTGGGTCTTGCGCTATGCCATCCAAAGCGTCCCCGGTGTGGCCGAGGTGGCCGGGATTGGCGGCTTCCAGAAACAATATCAGGTAACGATTGATCCGAACCGCCTGCAGAACTATGGCCTATCCCTGATGGAGTTGGTCGAAGCCATTCGTCGGAGCAACAACGAAATCGGCGGACGAGTCATTGAATGGAGCGGACGCGAGTATATGGTCCGCGGGCGCGGCTATGTGCAGGATACGGAATCGCTCGGCAAGGCCGTGGTCAAGACCACCGCGGAGGGCACACCGGTGCTGTTGCGCGATGTAGCGACTATTGCGCTCGGCCCTCAAATCCGGCGTGGTGTGGCCGATCTCAACGGTCAGGGCGACACCGTGGGCGGGATTGTCGTCATGCGCCATGGCGAGAACGCGTTGAATGTTATTAAGCGTGTAAAAACCAAACTGGACGAGTTGAAACCGTCACTTCCCGAAGGCGTTGAAATTCGGACGACCTACGATCGTTCGGAACTGATTCAGCAGTCCATTGACAATCTCAAGCAAGAACTTCTGATGGCCATGATCATCGTCAGTGTGGTCATTCTTTTCTTCCTCTGGCATATCCCCTCGGCCATCGTGCCGATCATTACCATTCCAATCTCCGTCGTGCTGGTCTTTATCCCCATGTATATGATGGGCATCACTTCCAACATCATGAGTCTGGCGGGTATTGCCATTTCTATCGGCGTACTGGTAGATGGCGCGATCGTGGAAGTCGAGAACGCATATAAGAAACTGGAGCGCTGGCGGGAAGCAGGAGGCGTCGGCGATTATCACAAGGTGCGGCTGGAAGCGCTCATAGAAGTAGGGCCCTCGGTGTTTTTCTCGTTACTGGTGATTGCGGTTGCTTTTCTGCCTGTATTTACGTTGGTCGAGCAGGAAGGCCGGCTGTTCAAACCCCTGGCCTATACCAAGACCCTTGCCATCGCGCTAGCCGCGCTTCTGGCGATCACGCTTGACCCAGCCGTGCGCATGTTGTTCACACGCATGGAGCCGTTCATGATGCGTCCCCGCTGGTTGGCCTCCCTGTTGACTTCTCTGTTCGTGGGCAAGTATTATCCGGAGGAAAAACACCCGGTCAGCCGCGTGCTTTTCGCGCTCTACGAGCAGCCATGCCGCTGGGTGCTCCGCCATCCGAAAACCGTTATCGGGCTGTCCTTGCTCATCGTGGCCACGACTGTGCCGGTCTATCTGAAACTCGGGCACGAGTTCATGCCGCCACTCAATGAGGGTGTAATTCTTTACATGCCCACAACCATGCCTGGCATCTCCGTTACCGAAGCTCAGCGGCTCATGGAAACGCAGGATCGCATCCTGAAAACTTTCCCGGAAGTGATCTCCGTATTCGGCAAGGCGGGCCGGGCGGACACATCCACTGACCCGGCCCCATTCTCCATGATGGAAACCACCGTGGTGCTCAAGCCGCCGTCCGAGTGGCGCGCCAAGGACCGCTGGTTTACCCCATGGGCGCCCAAACCGCTACGGGCCGCGCTTGGACACATCTGGCCCGAACACATCGCGTGGGAGGAACTTATCAACAAAATGGACCGGGCTCTGCAGATCCCCGGCTGTATCAACGCCTGGACCATGCCCATTAAGGGCCGCATCGACATGCTCTCCACGGGCGTACGCACACCCATCGGCATCAAGATCTTCGGGGCGGACTTGGGCGAAATCGAACGACTGGGCAAACAGATTGAAGCGTCTCTGCAAAAGGTTCCTGGAACGCGCAGTGTCTTTGCCGAGCGCGCCTCAGGCGGATACTTCGTGGACTTTGTTCCCAAACGCGAGGCCTTGGCCCGTTATGGATTGAGCATCAATGATGTTAATGAAGTTATCATGACGGCCATTGGCGGCGAAACCATCGCGACTACGATTGAGGGCCGCGCGCGCTATACCATCAATTTGCGCTATCCGCGCGATCTGCGGGCCAACCTCGATCAGATCGAACGCATCCTGGTCACGACAAGTAAAGGGGTTCAGGTGCCAATGTCCGAACTGGCTGATATTACCCTGGTGAATGGGCCCGCCATGATTCGCGATGAGAACGGCATGCTCGCAGGCTATGTCTATGTGGATATCACCGGTCGTGATCTGGGAAGTTATGTATCCGAAGCTAAACGGACCGTGGCGCAGGAACTGAACCTGCCGACGGGCTATTCCCTGACGTGGAGCGGGCAATACGAGAACATGCTTCGCGTGCGCGAGCGCCTTAAGATCATCGTGCCCATCACCATCCTGCTTATTTTCCTCCTGCTGTACATGAACACCAAGTCGGCGTTCAAAGCGATAATCGTAATGCTGGCCGTGCCATTCTCGGTGGTCGGCGCGGTCTGGCTGATGTTCTTGCTGGGCTATAATATTTCCATTGCCGCGTGGGTGGGAATGATTGCGTTAATGGGACTGGATGCGGAGACCGGTGTCTTCATGCTGCTTTTCCTGGACCTGTCCTGCGAAGAGGCAAGGAAGGAAGGCCGCCTGCGCGGCATTGCCGATCTGTACGAAGCCATCATCCATGGCGCGGTTAAACGCATTCGGCCGAAAATGATGACCGTTGCTGCGGCCTCGATGGGCCTCATGCCGATCATGTGGTCCGCCGGCACCGGCGCGGACATGATGAAACGCGTGGCCGCGCCGATGGTCGGCGGTTTGTTCACCTCGTTTATTATGGAACTGCTTGTCTATCCCGCGATCTACTTCCTCTGGCGCTCACGACAGTTAAACGACGCAAAGGTGAAACATGATTACATTAACAGTTAATGGCGAATCTTACCGCTACGAAGGGCCCCTGACGCTCCAAGCGTTTCTTGAACGCTGGAGCGCCGGAACCCGCATGGTTGCCGTAGTCAATGATGAAGTTATCGGCCGGCAGAAGGTCGGCGACGTCATCCTGCGCGAAGGGGATCGGATCGAGTTGATCAGCCTTGCGGGAGGGGGATGAGTATGGAATTATTGGGCCAAGAGCAGTCCCCGCGTTATGCGCGTCAACTTGCCTTGCCGGAAATCGGTGCGGCGGG
>VSJD01000043.1 GCA_008636095.1 Kiritimatiellota bacterium
TTCGGTTCGCAAAAGGCATCGGCGACCCCGCCAAGCGCGGGATAAATCTTGAGCCGCCTGTGGGTTTGCCGCGCTCGCATGGAATGAAGTCCTATGCTTCGCACGGCGCACCCACATCCGGCCCAAGCCTTGTCCCGCGTCAGACGCGGGATTGCCTTGCTTTTGCGAATCCGCCTTTGGCGGAAACCAAATTCGCCACACGGTTGCATCGGGCTTCGCGCCGCGCTACGCCCGATATATCGCTGACGCGGAAATCAATGGTTGCTAATGGTTGTATTGCTTGTTGCCTTGCAATGATTTATGGAAACAACACGAAATCTTCTTGCTTTTTATAGCGGTTCCTAATGGATAAGGTACTACGCCTAACTCGCCATTGAGGAGACCGTGCAACGGGCTCCGAATAGGATGGATTTGATGGTTGTGCATCATTCTCTCTCAGGCAAGGGTGACCAAGCGACTCCGTTTTCCGAAGTCAGTAGTCCTAAGGTAGTGTGATTATTAATGTCGGTTCCCATCAAGATCATTAACCATGCATTTCCTTCCTTCCAGACGAACGGCGCACCGTGCTTTCGTTTCATCCAGCCTTGGCTTGGAATCTTGATTGATCCGCGAATAACCCAATTCATGAGGTTCGATGATTGTGCATAGGCGAGATGCTGCTCTGCCAGGCCTTCGCTGTAGATCATGGTCCAACAATCACCGGTTCTGAAGACCGTCACGTTCTCCACACCATCGTACGACCGTTCGGAGCGACCGATGAGCGGCTGCTCATAAGTGACGATATCCCAGACGCGCAAGTTTGCATCTGTAGTCACAGCATGCCCCAGCAGATTCGCGTGACGGCCGCCTGTTTCCGTATCGCACGATCCCACAAAGAAGCAGTGTAGCCGTTCACCCTCAACCACGAACGTCGGATCGATAACACGTTTGTGCGTATTCCACGGCAGATCATGGGCCTCGAGGAGAAAGAATTTCGGTTCGCTCCATACTTCGGCATTTTCTGACTCGCTGTAACACAGTCTGGCGGGAGACCCGAGGTACTGCTGATACGGAATGACATGCCTGCCATACCACAGGATAGGGTCTCCAGGTGAAGCAAATCCCTTTGGAGAGATATCGCGGTCTTTCTTGAAAGTGAGGAAATCCTGCGTAAATACACTGGCAACTGCCCAATTCTCTTCTTTGCCCCAGTCTTGGTTTGAGTACCTGGAGTAGAAAACACGGTATCCATCGTTGAGCGGCAGGACTGCGGGATCGCGCAGATTGTCTGCACGCTGCCAGACTGGATTTCTAAGTAGACTGAGATTCATGATTTCCTTTTCCGTTCAACAGTCTCATAATAGTTTAGACATTACAGTATCTTCGTGGAATCTATTCATTTCATGTTGAACATTTGTCAGCCGATTAAACGGGCGATAAAGCAACAACTTGGTTCTTTATCCGCCTCGGGCGGATGTAACTGCGTTTCGCCTTGGGTTGGGCGAGTCTGCGAAGTCCTGCGGAACAGAATGCGTTAGCTTGGCTCGACGGCAAGGCGTCGCCGGCGGCGCTATACTCGTGTATGCGCCGTCCGGCGAGAACGCCGCCGCCGAGCCAAGATCACACATTCGGTCTCCGCACCCAAGGCGAAACGCATCGCCATAGAAAAACTTCAACCCCGATCAAGTCGTTGCCAGCAACAGGATCGCCAAATTCATGCCGTTAAACACGGCGTGCATCATAATCGGAACCCATAGGGAACCGGTGTAAATATAGGCCAGCGCCAAACCCGTCGCGAGCACAAACAGCGGAAAAAATGACGGCACATGCAAATGGATCAGCGCGAACAGGGCCGAGGACAGGATTACGGCCGGCCCGGCGCCCAGGCGCTTCATGAGGAGCGGTAACAGGATGCCCCGGAACAAGATTTCCTCGGCCGCCGGCGCGATAATCAGGCCCAAGCCCAGCAGGGCTAGCAGGGTCCAGAGCGATTGCGGCTCTATGAATATCAGCACCACGTCCTGGATCGTGACCGGATAGCCGATGATCAACATGACCAGCCGGGAAAGGACGGCAGCAAAAAAGAAAAGCGGCAATATCCCGGCATAAAACGCCATCCCCTCACCCAGCCGCCGGACCAGTCCCTGTGCCTGCAAGCCAAACGCCTGCCCCCAGGTCCATGCTTTTGCTCGCAGAATGAACGCCAGGATTACCAGGCAGGCCACATGCAAAACAAGACCCTGGATCAGGGCATAAAAGGATTCGGGTTCATCCTTGCGCAACCAGCCCAGAACCGATAGCGTTCGACAAACACCCACGACCACCAGCTGGATGCACATCAAAATGAGCGCCACCCAGCCCGCCACTCGCCAGTTCCACGGCCGGTCTTTTACCCAGGCCACGCACCGATCCCAGGCCAAAGGCCGGGCCAGGGCCCGTGTTATCACCACCAGGTCAATTCCGACGCCGGAGAGCATCAGCAGGAGATAAAGGCCGATCAAAGCGAACAAAGCGCCGGAAACTTGCGCCGGCGCGAACGAATCGGCGAGAGCGGAAGCGCTTCCTGAAAGAGCCAGATACATGGGTGGGAATACCGGCATGGTTCGTAACTACAAGGTGTTCAGTGTTCGGTGTTCAGTGTTCGATGTTCGGAGGAACATGACCGATGAACCAAGAGGCAAAAGCCAAGACTTATTTGGATGTCGAGAATTCACAAGTTTATCAAAAGCTCCGCCAGTTTCGTCACCTTCGCGACAAGGAACGCCGATAGGCCATAGTTGAGGCCGCTGGCGAGCATGGCGAACCGAACACCGAACACTGAACACCTTGAGAGTAGTTACTAAACAGGCTCTTTCGGCTCGAGGATTTCCTTGATGACATAAATCTTTTTGCCCTGGGATTCGTGATACGTCCGAATTTGGAGTTCTGCGAGAATGCCCATGCTGACAAATTGGATTCCGAAAAAAATCAGCATGAAGGAAGTCATGACCCAGAATGGACGCTTCAGGAGCTCGGCGGCAAAATGGGTGCCAAACACGTGATAGGACAGGTTGGCTAACACCATCCAAGTCAGCATCAGTAGTCCCGGGAGCCCCAAGATCAATCCAATGCGACCGAAAATCTGAATGGGACTACGGCTGTAGCGGAGCAGGAACGAAACCGTAAAGAGGTCGAGCACCACCCGCACGATGCGGGACAGACCGTATTTGGACTTGCCGAACTCCCGCGGAGAATGGCGCACGACCACTTCGTCCACGGTTCCGCCCACCCAGCTGGCCAGGGCCGGAATGAATCGGTGCATCTCGCCGTACAGCTGGACGTTCTCGAGCACCTCGCGGCGGTAAGCTTTGAGAGTGCAACCGAAATCATGAATGGGCACGCCCGTGACCCGGCTGATGAGCGCGTTGGCGATAATGGACGGCAGGCGCCGATTGATAAAGGGGTCCTTGCGGTCTTTGCGCCAACCGCTGACCACATCAAAGCCGCGATCCATGCGCTCCAGCAGGAGCGGAATATCGTCCGGATCGTTCTGCAGGTCGGCATCCAGCGTAACCATGACTTCGCCTTTGGCTTGATGCATGCCGGCGCTCATGGCGGCAGTCTGGCCGAAGTTACGACGAAGCCGGATCAATCGCAGGTGCGGCACGCTGGAGGCTTGTTCCTTTAATTTTTCCCAGGTTCCATCCCGACTGCCGTCATCCACAAGAATAATCTCGTAGGTGCGTCCAATACGGACAAGCGCAGCGTGCAATTTGGCGCACAGCCGCTCCACGTTTTCCACCTCGTTATAAACCGGCACAATGACTGAAATATCCATCGCGGTCCTCCTCTAGAGCCTATGGGGCCGTTGCCTTTTCCACTTGGATTACGTCTTATTATGCTGACCCCGCGCCGGTAAAGCAATGGGAAAAGCCCGTCTGCGCCATATTCGGCCAGTTAATAGGTGGTGTAGATGCGGTTCGACAGAACCGCGGATTGCCGTTTTATCGAACTGGTTACAACTTCAGTCCTCGGCCAAATTCGGTTGCGCAACATCCCCATTACCTGTTTTGAGTTGACCTGGCCGTGTACGGCGCAAGTTCAAGAATGCGTCGCGCAGGATCTCCGCTTGACGGATCTTTTCGCTCCAAGAGAGGTGGGCGCGTGTTTTCTGCCACGCCGCCTGCCGCTCCAATAACACTCGCGCATCATTCATCCAGAAACCTCTTCTTAAAACGGAGCCAGGCATTGGCAAGTCCATGCCGCCCGGCAAGCTCCATGATCCTCTCCGGCAAAACGCTTCCGCTCTCGATCAAAGCCAGAACGCGCGCAAAATCCTTGGCTCGTCCGACACTAAGTGCCAGAACCGCGAGGTAATCAGCCCGCACCACGCGTAACGGCACACCTTCAAAATCGGTGGTGTCCGCTTCCCTCAAGGCCGCTGCGGCGAGAGGACTGAATACCGGAATAAATTGAACGGGCCACGCCCTAACACGCACAGCCTCGCCTTCGGGCCGATACCCCTTCCGGGCACAGAACGCGTACAGCGGGGCCAGAACGTCCAAGCACTCTTGTGCCGACACCGCCACAAGTATATCCGCGTCCAATGTGGCCACCGCCTCGGTATAACGCATTTGCGCCGCCGCGCCAAACAGCGCGTAGTCCGCGATAACACCTGCGGCACACATTTCATTTAAGAGCTCGGCAACCGCTTTCATGGTTGTTATTGTAACCACGCGCCGTGTTGTCGACAAGGCAAAACAGGGCATGGTTCAACGGTTCACGGTTAAGAGGTTCACGGTTGGGTTTTCGCCCAAAATAAAGATATGACCTGACCTCTGATCTCTGGTTTCTGGTCGCTGATTTCAAAACCGGAACTGCAGTGAGATAACCGGCAACTGCTTGAAATCCGGGACAAACACGGCCTGGCCCTGTACGGCGTTCAGACATCGCTCCTGGCGGGCGCGATTATAACGCTGGGCCGCGTCAATGCCGCCGTAAATGCTTCCGCTATACCAAGTGAGTTCAAAGAAGGAAATCACGGCAAATGCGCCCCACTGGTCTTCCACGCCCGAATACACCATGGCGCCCATGAATAATCCGTTAAGAATCAGACTGCGCAAGCCGTTTGCATATTCCCCGGAATACATATAGCCCAACCCGGGAATGAGGCCCAGTACACCACCCAGCACCGGGCTTTTGTCCCGCTCCCGTTCATAGCTCTGGAGCGCCGCCAGCGCCGCGACTTCATCGCCCGGCGCCTGGCTCAGGACCACGCGCGCCTGATCGCTCTGGCCCGCGCGCAGGTATTCGCCGGCCACTCGCCGAACGACAAATTTTCGCATGTCGCTCGTGGTTTCTTCGCCGACTGCGCTCTGCAGGTAATACACAGCCTCTACATGCTTTTTCTCGGCAGACGCAACTTCCGCACGCAGTAACAGTGCCACAGGCTTAAGTTCGCGGTCGCTATCCTCCGCCCGATCCAACAAAGCCGGCGCCAGTTTCCATTGCCGGGCCTGGGTGTATTCATAAGCGGCCACCCAGAATAATCCGCCGCGCGCCTGGGTCTTGGTTTCACTCAGCGCCAGCCGGCGATACTCCAGTGCCGCGCTCTCATGCTGACCCTCGCCGGAAAGTTCCTGTGCCAGACATAGTCCGGGCGTCCCGACCTCTCGGAGAGTCGGGTCGTTCGTTTGCGCCCCGGCAACACTTGCCATGCCTACGCCGATTAGCATCAAATACGGTATAATTTTATTACGATATTCCATATATGGCTGTGATCCGTGATTAGTTGTCAGTCCGGCGTTCGGTCTCCGGCGTCTGTCGTCTGTCGTCATTCCCCCAGCCACCAATCATGATCGCTCAGCGGATCGGCATAATACCATTTTCCATTCACATCCACGGGATGCTCGGCCGCCGCCACCACGCTGGGCTCGCGGAAAAAGCGATCCGCAGTAAGCGCCAGGCCCAGCACCCCATGTTTCTGGAAAGCCTGACGCGCGTATTCCGAACAGTTCGGACGCAATGAACAGCGCTCACCCAGCGCCGGGCGAATCTGGCTTCGATAAAACGCGATCCCCCACTGGCCGGGCAGGCCCAGCCAGGAGTCAGACGTGTGATCAGGCGCCAGCCGGCACTCATCAATGATGTCCCAGGTATAGAGCGCGCGCAGGGTTCGTACCTGCGGCTTTACTTCGGGATATTCTTTTGCCAATTCCGGATGCTGGTTCAGGAACAAGGCCAGGGAACAACCCGAGCGTACGGATAACTCGGTAACCTCAGTTTTATCAAACACCTGGCGGAACCCGTTAAACGCGCTCCGCCAGTCACCGGCGCGCCACATGGCCCGCGCCCATTCATAGCGCGCGGTCAAGGCTACGGTAGGTGGGACCGCCAGATCCTCGGCCAAGACACGCAGGACCTCCCGGCTGTCTAATCCCATGCGCTGTTCGGCCAGCGCTTTTAACAGCCGGGCATCCGGCGAAGCAGGATATTCCTGCAACTGCCGCCGACATTCCAAGCGGCAAGCCGGCCAATTGCTCTCAGCAAACAGGTCCGCGGCCAGGGCCAATGATACGGATGTCTGGGCATGCGCATTAAGCAAAAAGCCAAAGACAAAGAGAACACAGCCACAAAAATGCACAAGATTCACAAACATGATAAATTATTGCTCTTTTTTGTGCTTTTTGTGTCCGTCAGTTGGCGGATGGCAATTTTGTCCGCCACAGGCGGATCCGCTTCTGGCGGAAAATTCCGGTTCACTTAACTTGCGGCTGCTTGGGGATCTCGTTGGTCAGCTTGTTGAAATCATCCACGAAGTCCACCTTCGGGAAAAATGCCGCGGCGTCAAAAAGCCCGGCGGTAATCGGCTTGTTGATGATGAGATTGTCGAACCGGCGTGTTTCGCGCACGGTATTGGCGCCGAAGTAGGCGGTACCCTGCTGAAGGCCGGCGAGCCAACACGTGTCCGTAACTTTCTTAAAATCGCTATATTCAACCTGGGCGGTCAGATTTTTCATTTCCGGCGTTTTGAAAAACTCGATGCGCGCCAGGCGCCCTTCAGAATCACAGGCCAGGACCACGAATACCCGCTCCCGTGCGTAGCCGCGCCGCACCGGATAGTCGGATACACCGTCCAGCGGAATTTCCGGGACACCCTTGAGACGCAATAAATGCTCCATGGCGCTCCCGGGTACGGACTTCTGCATGATGCTCCATTCCCCCTCGAGCTTGGTCAGGGGACAGGAAAAGCCTTTGGCCATGCCCTCCACGTAATAGTAAAATTGCCGGCCATCGGCAATGATACGCCGCCGAATCGGCGCAATATTTTCGACATGCATCCGGTCCGGCCGCTGGTAATACACCTGACTGAGCAGGGTCGCCGTTTTGCCATCCACCTCGCTGGTTTTACGGACCCGGCAACTGACGGACTCGACCTGGGTATAACTCGAGCAGAGCTTCTCGGCCAAGGTCGGCTCAGCGGCTTGCGCGGCATTCGCTCCAAGCAAGCCGGTGACAACAAACATTGCAAAAAATAATTCACCAAAGCCCGGTAGTTTTTTTACCACGGATGAACACGGATCCCGACCTCGCAAAGAGTCGGGACGGATACCGGCAAGGAGGAAGGAGAACACCTTTGTTTTTTTAATCATTTTATCTTTATCCGTGAAATCAG
>VSJD01000341.1 GCA_008636095.1 Kiritimatiellota bacterium
GAAGGCAGTTGCCATGAGGTGTGTTATGAAAACTGCTAATCGGGAATCGGGGGTCGTGCTGGTGGCGGTCGTGTGCCTGGCGGCCGTGGCGGCGGTGTTGGCCGTGGGCTTGCTCAGTGAAAGCGGCTCCCAGTTGAAACTGGCGGGCCGGCAGACGACCATGGAGCAGGCTTTTTATATCGCCGAGGGGGGCGCCGAGCGCGCCGTGGCCTATATCCAACGTGCCGGGACCAATATCATTGTCGGCAATACCATTACCGGTCTGATGGGTAACGGCCGATTTGATGCCAGCATCTTCGGCTCGACGGAAACACCGGATACCGGTGATACGCACACGGTGGCGGGCCGGATTAACATCAACCCGAATAACAGCCCGGAAAACGAGTTTCTCATGCTGACGACCGATGGCGCATCCTACAACCGGGACAATTTGCAGGACCAGGATCTTGCCGACTATAATGGTGCGGCCAGCCTGGTGCATGTAAAACCGAAAGGCAATTCAGATCAAACGACGTTGGATGTGGATGGCGCGTCTTACACACTGGACAAGAATTATGCCTACACCTTTTCGGCGGTGTCCATGAACGTGGTTTTGACTAATGATAACCGCAATCCGCAGGGCAAAGCAGTGGGTAAGTGGTGGATTTACATCAACGGTAATAATGTAGACCTGTCCGATGATTCCGGCGGAAGTTCGCAAGCCGCTCAGTATTATACGATCTATTCAATCGGCACCGTAGGAACTTCCCGGCGGCTGGTCATCATGGAGGGCGTGCACCAGATGAGCTGGGCGAAATACGCCATGTGGTACAACGACGGCCCCGGGGCAATCTGGATTAGGAGCGGCGAACGGTTTGACGGGCCGGTGCATGCCAACACCTATATTTATCTCCAGGGGGATCCCGTTTTTAATGCGCTGGTTTCTTCCACGCGCAGTTCGTGGGGTTCGGGAAGCGCCACCAACAATGTTGATTTCAATGCCGGCTATTTGCTAAGCGCGCCGGCGCAATCCATGGCCTCCATCAACTTTCCCAATTTATTGGCGCAATCGTCCATGGTAATTACCGGTATGTCCTCTATTACCATGTCCGGAACCAATCTGCGGATTACAAGCTGGACGCGGGGATGGACCAATCAAGAGGTTGCGGTGCCTTCCAATGGCATGATCTACGTCCAGCAGGCTGCTTCGGGCGGTTCCAGTAGCACCCGCAAAGGTACGGTCAGCGTGGGAGGGGTCTTGGATGGCCGGCTGAGCATTGTGGCCGAAAATAATATCCAAATCACCAATCATATCACCTATGCCAATACCAACATCGTCCTTACCGCAACCAATATTACCGATGATGCCCTGGGGTTGATTGCCAAACAGGATGTCATTGTCATGGATGAGGCACCGGACAACCTTAATATTTATGCCCATATTATTGCCGAGGGCAGCGCCACGTCATCGAGTTCGGACGGCAGTTTCTATGTGGAGCATTATGATAGCCGGGATTATTCCGATCTGCTGAATGTATATGGCGGTATCGTGCAATATTACCGGGGCGCGGTGGGAACCTTCGGCGGTTGGGGTGGGGACACCGGTTTTTCCAAGAATTACATATTTGATCAACGTTTTACTGCCAATCCACCGCCGTATTATCCTACTGTAACCAATGACTACCAATGGCAAGGCTGGCGCGACAAGCCGCTATGACACCCGAACGTCCAAAACAATCCGAGGCAACAGGCTGGATCATAGGCGCTTTTGCGGGGGTAGTGATCCTGTTGCTGGGGTTTTCGATCCGATCACTGGTGATGATCTTTGTGGAACCTCAACAGGCCGGCGTTGTCAGGCCGGAATCCGCGAAGGCGGAGGAAATGCAGGATGTAAAAGCTAAAAACGAAGAACCGGGAACGAAAAAAACCGAACAGGAAGCAGGGTCCATTACGGCGCAATTGCCCGCGCCGGCGACGCCAGTCCAGGCTCCCCAAAAAGCATCGGAATTTGCCGTGGATTATCAGACGCTCCGTGAACGCGAAGCCGGGCGCAATGAGATGACCAAAACCCTCCGAGAGATAGCCAAAGAGAATCCGGAGTCGGGATATGCGATGACCGAGGAACAACTTCGTAAATTTGAGCAATCGGGTGGGTCTTTCCAGTGAGGCGGATAGGGCGAAGGAGTTTTTTCCGGATAAGTTAGTCCGCCTTTGGTGGGACAAAGTTGCCGATTTTATTCTGAATTCCGGCTACTGACCTCTGACTTCCGACCTCATTTCAGCCACCCGCCGGCAATCACTTCGGGGGGCACCTCCGGATTCAGGGGATCCCACGCCGGGTAACCGGTGCCGGGGTGGATTTCGATACTGTTCCGGATATCCGTGAACCCGCCGGAGATGACCCCGCCGTTGATGGTGGTATTATTCTGAAGAATGACATTTCCTGCGGCATACACGATGCCATTCAAGGTTGTATGATTTTGAATGGTAATAGTACCGGTGCTCAGCACGGAAGGCATATTGGAACTGCCGGGAAAATCAGTTTGGGTGAAATGGTTTACGATAGTAACGTTTCCATTCACGACGATGGTGCCCGCGAAGGAGCTTAGGTTCCCGATGGTCAAATCGCCGTTGACATAAAGGACGCCGTTGGTCGGAGCCGGATTATAGATCGGCGTGCCGGAGTTGGTTCGAGAGCCTTCCAGGTAAGCGCCGCCGTTGGTCGCCATCTGCCGGTAACTGTCGAAATTAAACGGCCCGGCGGGAGGAATGGGTGAAAGCGGCGCCCCGTTACTGATGGTACCAGTGACACCCGAACTCCCGCTGACCGTACCGCCGGCGGTGACATCGCCGTAGATATTGCCGTTGGCCAGGTTAACATTGCCATTGGCATGCACGTTGCCGTAAATATCGTACGCACCCGTGGCCAAAGTGATCAGTCCGTCGGACAGGATGGCGGAGTTAGTGTCATAGAGCTCGTTCCAGTGCGTTTGGACCGTGCCGAGCAGTTCCATGATTGTCCGGTTGGAGGCCTCCATATAAATGCCGTCACTGGTGATGAGCACATTGCCGTTCGTCTGAAGCTGGGTCGTTACATCATAGTAGGCGCCGTTTGTAAAAAATTGCGCCGTGTAGTTGGTGTTCTGCCAGGCCGTATAGTTGGAGCCAAGCTTGGCGATCATGTCGGCAATCCCGGCTTCCGCTACCGCCTGGGCCTGCGCATAATGGGCTGTTCGATGAATCCGATGCATGGATTGCCGCGACAGGACGACCATGGTGACGCCCGCCAGCATGAGAATCATAGAGACGCCGAGAACGGCGACCAGCGCTGATCCCGCCGTATTCCCGGCGCGACGCGGCCGTTTCCAGGTATTAGGAATATGGGATTGCATGATGCCCTCCTTACGTGTCAATTTAGATTCTACTAACCAGAATGGATTCCCGCCTGCGTGGGAATGACAGACGCATAAAACGGCCTTTATCAGAATGACTAAAAATTTTAAATATGTTTGGCTATGTTTTGTTATTTGTGAATTTTGTGCATCTTTTGGCTATTTTTGAAATTACCTCATTTATTTGTGTTCAACGGACGGACTTCCATCACGCCCACCGCTGTATTGGTCCCGAAGGGGCCCTTCTTGAATATTTCCATCTCGATCTCCAGGCCTTTGACGAATGACTGCCCATCCACTGTAGCGCTGACGATGCCATAGTCCGGGCCTTTGCCAAAATCCACCTGCAGGTCCACCAGGCCCGTCGGTACATTCCAGGCAATCGTAACGTCCCGTAGAATCGCACTGTTGGTGTGGAGCCCCCCGCACCCGAACAAGGCTTCATATTGCACATAGCGTCCCTGCGGCGAAAGAGTGGTGAGGCTATTGGCGCCATCGCAAAGTTGGAAATACCCCGGTTCCAGCCAGGCGCCGGCATCGCTCAAGTCGGGTTGATTACCACTGCGGACGCGAATGTCAATATCCGCGCCCTCCGCCAAATGCTCCACATGGGTCCATTTGAGTTCCTTGTAACCGGGACTGGCAATATGCGTATCGAAAATACCGGAACGATAAATTCCACTGGACGGATAGCGCACTTCCAGCGCGCTGACCCCGACGAGCATTTTGGTCATATTAGTCCCCAGGGCGGATAAATAGACACTATTGTTGGTCCAACCCCGTGCGTTGTTGAAAATTTCAGAACCCGTCTGCAGATCGAACTGGACCAGATAATTATTGTCACGGTTAATGACGTAATTCGGCACCCAGTCGCTCCAAGTGGACGTGCCGGACAGGATTTTCTTGCTGGAAGTGCCGCCGGAATCATAGAAAGACAGGTTGGAGGTCGTGCCCGACACGGGGTTGGTTCCGGATGACTGCCGTGAGATCTTTGCGTTGTTAATGAAAAGATCGTTGGTGGTCCCGGCTTCAAACAGCACCCGGACATATTCGCCGTTCATGCTGATCGCCGCGGCGGTGTTGGTGCCCCCGTAAATGATGTTGATGACCGCCGGCGACACGAATTTCGGTATGCTCACGTTGCCGACAGTTCCCTCCGCGCATCCCTCGGCGGTCCATGTTATGCCCTTGTCCATGGAAATGACGATGTCGGGAATGAACGGATCACTGGCAATGAAACTGGCGTCGGTTTTACGGCTCACGTTACTGACAATGATACCCGGCGGGTTGTCGAAATTGGCGTCGCACCAGAGATCGTTCGGCGCCACGAAGGTGATGCTGTTGCTGACGGCGGTGCCAGCGTAAGTCAACTGGCAGTTACCACTCCAGGAGGCCCCGTTGGACGACATGTCCTGGGCCGAGACCGAACCACCGGAAAGAGAATAGGAATAAAAAGGACTATGCGGATGCCCGTTGAGCGGCAGGTAAATCTCGCCTTCGCGCGGGCTGACGCTCGGGCTGAGGGTGAATTTGTCAAAGCCGACCTTATAACCGGTGGTGTTACTGGAGTTCCGACCCTCAATGGTGAACTTCAGGTTATGAGAGCCGTTGCTGAGCACCGCGCTGCCCCAGTTGAACGTCTGGGCCTTACAGTAGGCGGGCGCGTAACCGTCAAACATGATTTCGGGCGGCCGGATCCGCAGGGTCACGAGATTCTGGAAAACAACTTGCGTGGTACAGATCTCGGTCCCCAGGCTTAGGTTGGTTCCCTGAACCACGCTTCGCAGTTGCGAATAAAGATCGTTCGGCGTGGCGTTGGTGTATCGCGGGCTGAATACCGTGCGCCGGAGCTGGTCAGGGTCGCCCGGGAGGACGTGATAGATGACCGTTTGGGTCCACTTGATCTTGCCGGTGCTTTCATCCCGCGTGAGCAGGCCATTGGTGCCCACGTTGGACATGGGAAAACTAATGGCGGTGTATTCGGAGGCGTTGGCGGGATAAAAGGCCATCAGTCCGATACCCACGCTGGAAAGGCGCAGATCCTGGCGGATGCGTTCCATGGCTCCTTCGAGGTCAATGTTGATTTCATTTTTCACGGTCTCCGCCTGCCATGACCGTAATCCGTAGACAAACGTGGAAAGGGCGCCGGTAATGACCAGCACGGTGATCGTGGCGGCAACCAGCACCTCGACCAAGGTGAAGCCCCGTGGAGGACGGACGCCGGAGGACGGATGCCAGACGACAGACGACAGACGCCGGCCTGCCCACCGACTTGTCCGCCATAGCTTTAGCGAAGGAGGAAGCCCTGAGCGAAGTCGAAGGGGCGAAGGCGGGACGACAGCCAGTTCAAACGCTCGGAGCTTTGTATGATCGCGCATAATTATCTCCCTACTCGCCTGGGCGAAGTGCTTCGGCGGAGCTTGGCAGCCTGGCAGCCTATCCCGTCACCCGCTACGGGCAAGGGCCCACTTGCTCCCGGGGCGACGTGGCAGCCTATCCGCCTTTTAATTACATATTGTCGGTTATCAGAGTACTCAGTTCCACCGGTTTGGCGCTCATGTTGCGTCGCCCGCCGGGATAGTGGACCTGGACCGTGATCTGGAGTAAATTAGGTGTTCCGTTGGTGTAGACGGACACAAGTGTCGTTCGCCGATATATGCCCGCGGAGGTAATATTCCCATTGCCATCCACCGGGACCTGGTTTTCACTCATGAGTAGAATGCTGTCGTATTCGAATTCCGTGGCGCGCTGAATCCGGTTCCGAGCAATGGTCATGGCCTTGTAGTAATCACAGGCCAATTGCTGTGATTGCATGGACACGACGGCCGAATTCAGAAAAAAGACGCAGAATATGACAAAAATAACACTGCAAACCATCACTTCAACCAGCGTGAACCCGCCTGTTGGACGGACAAGCCCGTCTGTTTGCCTGAATTTATTAATCATAGCTTCCTCGGGTTGCGAGCGTAAACCCCTTTAGTCATCATTGAGCATTAACCATACCATCTTTATATTATGGCAAAAGGAATAATAATGCAAGTTGAGATCGCGACAGTTGAGATTGAGCAGTTGAGATTGAGCGGGGGCTGTATGAGTGCCATAGTCCCGAGGCGAGTCGCGCTCGGGACGACGGTGGGTTAGTTGGGGTGTTAGTTCCAACATTACCGAATATGAGAACCACGCTGGCAACTCTTCAGGTCCTGGCGCCAGCCGGAGGCAGGTTTTGCAGGGCTTGGCGTGCGGCCGACTGTTGGGCATCCCGCTTACAAGAGCCTTGGCCGGTGCCGCTAACCTTGCCCGCGATGGCGACCTCCACCGTGAAGACGCGTGCGTGGGGTGGTCCTTCCTGCTTGACTAAGCGATAGTTAGGATTGGTTTTCCAGCGCTGTTGGGCCAGCACCTGCAGGTGCCCCTTGGGGTTATCGCCCCAGTTGTCATCAGGATGAATTTCGATTTGCGCCACGAACAGGGTCTGAAATATTTTACGCACGGCTTTCAGATCCCCATCCAGA
>VSJD01000110.1 GCA_008636095.1 Kiritimatiellota bacterium
GAACAAGGAGTCCCCGACATGCGCACGTTATGGATTACTCTTCACTACGGGCCGAAGGCCCGTGTCTGACGCGACGGCCGAAGCCGTTGGCGTAGGCTGTTTGGAACCGCCCGGTGCGGACCCGCACGCCGGGTGGTGTGGCAGCCGGGGTTGATCTTTACGGGTCAGTCCCGGCGAGCCGATTCGGCCATTTTCGCTCGAATGTCATTCAAATGCGAGAATGGGAAACAGATCCAGAACGTTACCTGGTTTCCTTTCCATCCACTTGGGCCATCCTTCACGACAAAAACTTTCTCACCTCTGCATTCCGCTAGAAATGCATCAATCTTCCGGTTTTGGTCTTTGATTTCAGTAATTGTGCCAAGATCAGGCTAAGGGTCTTCGAGTAAGCCATGAGGCAAAACGGGCGAACCATTCGCCTTTGATAGGCTCCGGCTTTCTGGAAATGAACCCATTCAGTTGACTGAATAGTGCCCGCTTATCCTCGTAAGGCCATGTTCTACGAGACCAATTAACGGTTCCCCATGTTCGCTCCTTGACGTTGATCTCCAGCGCACTCATCTGGGGGTTGTCCCGGATCTCTGTGGAGTAGGTTGTGGGACCAATCTTTTGTGTGTCATTAATCATAACTTCTCTCCCGAACGAACGGCTCGCGCTGAGCGTGAGCGTGAAGCCGCTGGTTCGATTCAGTTCCGATACACGTCCTTCCGATGGCCGACTTTCACAATGCAGACCACCAGGACATCGTCTTGAATTTCGTAAAGCACGCGGTACACTCCGCATCGAAGTCGATATTTCTCTGCGCCGGACAATTTTCTCGACTGTGGGGGACGCGGTTCGTCGGCAAGGGCTTGAACGGCTTCTATGATCCGTTGGACATCCCGCTTCGGGATTGGGTCCAGATCTTTGCTTACCGATTTGCGAAAGCGCAGTTCATATCTTGCCATTGCGCTTGAGCTCCTTTACAAAATCTTCAAACACCATGGTTGGCTCATTCTTCCGCGCGTCGAAAACACCCAGATCCTCCGCGTCTTCTGCAAGCTCACCGCGGATGGCATCGTTAAGCAGGTCCGAGAGGGATCGCGACGTTTCGACCGATTTCAAGCGGAGGGCCTTGTGCAGGGTCGGTTCAAGATAAACTGTTGCTCGTTTAGTCAATGTTGTCATTCTATACCTCCATTTCTGATGGTAACATAGCATAACAACGCTATAACGTCAAGACGTTGTTTTCTCGCTTAAATCGAACGATGCGGGTGAGCCTCGCCGCGTTAGCGGCGTAGTACTCAACTCGCTGTCGGCCTTTATTGTTTCTTAATTGCAGATCCACGCAAGTCGTTATTCTTTATTCTAATGAGTGACCCGACGGCTGCGACGGCTGTGACCCGACGGCTGTATTATTCTTCACACCCAACAGGTTAATTGAGCCTACTTCGCGCAGAGGACATGCCCTACGCAACGAAGAGATGCTATGGACGCGCGCGTCAACATTCAAGAGTCTAAGGCCTGCCGCGTCCTCCTGCCTGTCCACCCATTCTAAATGCTCCACGCTCACCGCTCAACGTGTTGCCGCCTGCCATCCATCTTATCAGGTCCGTCGTCCGTCCTCTGGCGTCCGTCGTCTGCCGTCCGTCGTCAATCCTCAGGCCGGGAACTGCAATTTAACGATGGAAAAATCGTCGTCGAGCGGACCGGCGCCTCGCATGTTATGCACAGTTTTCGAGAGTTCTTCGATTTCCGGCTTGCCGGCGCCGGTGGCGGCGGCCATGAGCTGAGCAAACTCGCTGAACGTCCATAGGGTTCCATCCGGCCGGGTAATTTCATATACCCCGTCGCTCATCAGAAACAGGGTGCTGCCGGGCGGCACGATCTGTGTTTCGGTGCGGTAGGCCGTGCCCGGCATGCCGCCCAGCACCATGCCGGGCTTGCCCAATTCAGTCACGGCCGTGTTGCCCGCCGGGTCCTTGTTGATCAACAAGGATGGTGGGTGCCCGGCGCTGGCATAGCGCAGAGTCCGCGTGGAACGCGCATACACGCCGTACCAGATCGTGAAATACATGTTGTTGTGTTTTTCCATCAGGAAGGCCTCGTTGAGCACCGTCAGCATGGCGCCCGGCTCCCCGAAATCAGTGTTCGGCAAGGACTGCGACCGGAGCACATTCATGGCCGAAATGGAAAGCAATGCCGCGCCCACTCCGTGTCCGCAAACATCCAATAAAAACATGCAGAAACGATCGTCATCCAGCCAGTGATACCCAAAGGCATCGCCGCCTAATGAGGTGGAGGGGATGAACTGCCAGCTTGTGCGCACGGGCCCCTGGTCCAGCGGCGCGGGCAGGAGTGATTGCACATAGGCCGCCGCTTCGGCCAGCTCGGCCGCCAGCGCCTTCTGACTGGCCAGCAGGGCCTGGTAAGCTTCATTACGCTCCAGCAAATTGATGTAACCCTGCGAGTGATATCGGATGCGCGCCACCAGCTCGATCCGGTCCGGAAGTTTAACCAGGTAATCGTTGGCGCCCAGCGCAAATGCCTCCGCCTTGGTGGTGGGTTCCTCCTTGGTCGAAAGCACGATCAGCGGGGTGTCCCGCAAGGCGGGTTCGGCCCGGTAGAATTTTACAAGTGTCAAGCCGTCAATTTCCGGCATGACGAGGTCCTGGAGAATGACGGTAGGCGCCAGTTCGCGGGCCATCTTCAAGGCGCCGGCCGGATCACTGCAGTAATGAAAACTGATATCGGCTTCGGGCGCCAGCATGCGGCGCACGGCTTCGCCGATCATGGCCTGGTCGTCCACCAGCAGGACCTTGATCGCATGCTGGGTCAACGCGGTTTTCAACGGGCTATCGTTTTTGTTTTCCATGGTCGTCCTTAATGTATGGGAGTTTTTAATTCTGTAGCTGGGGTCGGCGACCCCAGTCCGAACCGGGTCCGCGATCAACGATCGCGGCTACAGTAAAATGCTAAGGAATTTCAAAACATTGCGGTTCTACCGAACCGCAGCTATACCAGCCCGGTGTAGAGGCCGTTCGATAGAACGGCATAATTGCGGCGTCTGCCGCCTAATTCAAACAGACTTCGTTTTCCGTTCTTTAATTCCCTGCATGATAGCGTCCGCGATGGCGCTCAGCGGCAGGATTTTTTCCGCGGCGCTCAGTTCCGCGGCCGCCCGCGGCATCCCGTACACGATGGAAGTGGCTTTGTCCTGTGCCAGGGTGCGCCAGCCGCATCGCCGCAGGGCCAGCAACCCCTCACCGCCATCCCGCCCCATGCCGGTCAACAACACCGCCACACCAGGTGGCGACCAATGCGCCGCCACGCTCTTGAAAAATACGTCCACGGACGGGCGATAAAAACATTTGGCCGGCTCGACCCGATACTCAAGCGTGCTGTGTTTGGTCAGCACCAGGTGGTCGTTGGTGCCGGCCAGCCAGACCGTGCCTGTCTCCGGACGGCATCCTGGCGTGGCCACCTTGACATTGAGCTTGCAATGCGTACCCAGCCAGATGGCCAGATCAGTCGAAAACTCCTTGTCGATGTGCTGGATGATTACCATGGCCGTGTTAACATCTGTTGGCAATCGGGATAAAATATCCGCCAGCGCGGCGGGGCCGCCTGTTGAGGCGCCCAGAACGATGAGCGGCAGGTGGTCCTTTGCCGGCGGCGGCGCCCCAAACTCCATCGCCGTCGCCGTGCTCATCGGCGCCGGGCGCGTGATCAAGTGGCCGATGATCTCGATCTTGCGCAATAGCGCCTGGGCGCCGGCCAGTTTGCCATCCGTGCCCAGCACGGGGGTATTGACGGCGTCCAGTGCGCCATAGCCCATGGCCTCGAACACCAGGCTTATATTGCCGTCCACGGTGGCGGTCACCACCAGGATGGGACAGGGCGAATCCCGCATAATGTGCCGGGTGGCTTCGGCGCCGTTCATTACCGGCATGATCAGATCCATGAGAATCATGTCGGGGCGGTCTTCCGCGCACTTCTTGACTGCTTCGGCGCCGTCGTGCGCCACCCATAGAATCGTGTAATCCGGGTGACTGCGCACCACGCGCCGCAGGGCTTCCACCGCCATCATAAGGTCGTTGACAATCGCGATTTTCACGGATCTCCGATCACATCCGCCACGGTCTTCAGAAACGTCTCGTCATGAAAACTGCTCTTGGTGAGGTAATGGGTGGCCCCCGCCTCGAGTCCACTCAAGCGATCCTCTTCGCGGTCCTTGTAGGATACGATGATCACAGGCAGGGTTTGGAGCCGGACATCCTGCTTGATGTGCCGTACGAGCTCGATGCCGTTCATCCGCGGCATGTCAACATCGCTGACCACCAGGTCGTAACGTCCCATGCGCACCGTGTTCCAGGCATCCATGCCGTCCACGGCCACGTCCACGGTGTAACCGTGGTTTTCCAGCAGCTTGCGTTCCATCTCGCGGACTGTAATCGAGTCGTCGGCCACCAGGATATGCTTGCGGGTCTTGGCGGCCATCGTCTTGCCGGCCGCCTGAAATTGCTTCAAGCGTCCGCCGGAAAGCAGGTTTTCGATGGACCGCACCAGGTCTTCCGTATCAACAATCATCACTGGTGTGCCGTCATCCAATAGGGAAACCGCGCTTATGTCCTGGACCTTGCCCAGCCGCGCATCCAGCGTGCGTACCACCAGTTTGCTTTCCCCGATAAACCGATCAACAACCAGACCGTAAGCGTTTGCGCGGTCCCCGATAATCACGATTGGCCACGCCGCCGGGCGGCTGGCGGCGTGGCTCAGTTCCAGCACTTCGCGCGCATCCACCAGTCCAATATGCCGCTGGTTCAATGTCAGGTATCGCCGGCCCTCCAAGGTCTGGATCTCCTCCGGTGCGGCTACAACCAGATGGTCAATCCGCGTTAGCGGAATGGCATACGGATCACCCGCAATTTCCACCAGCAGGGTGCGCAAGACCGAAAGCGTAATCGGAAGCTGTAAATGGAACCTGGTCCCGGCACCGGGGCGATTTTCCACGCGCACAAGGCCACCCACTTCCTGGGTCAGATTGCGAACGACATCCAGCCCCACCCCCCGTCCGGAAATTTCGGTCACCGCTTTACTCGTCGAAAATCCGGGTAAAAAAAGAAAATCCAGCAGTTCGGCCTCTGTAAGGCGGCCGACCATTTCATCGGTGCTGAGTCCGCGGGCAACCACTTTGCGACTGATGCGCTCCAGGTCAATGCCGTGCCCGTCATCGGTCACAATAATATGCAATTGCCCGGCTTGGTGGCGCGCCTCCAGCTTTAGTAATCCTTCCGGATTCTTTCCCATCGCCTGCCGTTTCTCGGGGGTTTCCAAGCCATGGTCCAGTGCGTTACGCAGGAGGTGCGTCAGCGGCGCCTCCAGTTTCTCCAGGATTTCGCGATCCACACCGGTGGTCTGGCCGACAATCTCGAATTTGACTTTTTTGTTCAATTGGCGTGCCAGGTCCCGGACCATACGCGGGAACCCCTGTACGCCATCGGCAAACGGTCGCATGCGGCTGATCAGGCCTTCCCGGTAAAGCCGTTCGGCCAAGTCCGAGGACTGCTGTGCGAAGAAATCAAATTCTTCCAGGCGCTTGGCGGTGGCCTGGCGGCAGGCATCCAGCTTCCGGCGCAGGTCGGCGACCTGCTCGGCCGCAGCCAACGTTTTGGCCGGTGCCGACAACTCGGCCGGTGCCGACAACTCGGCCGGTGCCGACGACCCGGCCGTGCGGCTGTCCCGCCGGCCTTCATTCCGTGCCATGCAGGCTTGTTCCACCAAGCGGGCCAGTTCGTTCTGCTGCTTTTTAAGCGCCTGCAATCCGGCGGCAAACGGCTCAAACCAGCGCGTCTGCACCATGTATTCGCCCATCATCCCGAGCATGCGATTCAGGTTGTCGGATGAGACCCGCACGGCCCGGTCCTTGCTATCCGCGCCAGCGACCGGTACCGACGACTTGGCCGGTACCGACGACTTGGCCGGTGCCGACGACTCGGCCGCAGCCGACGTTTCGGCCGGTGCCGACAACTCGGCCGGTGCCGACAACTCGGCCGGTGCCGACAACTCGGCCGGTGGCTTGGCTTCAGTGGATTTGGGTTTCGGAAGATTTTCTGCCGGTTTGGATACCTTCGCGCTTGGCGCCGTCTGGCCGGAGCGGATTGCCGCCAACCGTCCCACTAATTCATCAATTGCCGCTTGATGCTCGGTTCGCCAGGCGGTGGCTTCCGCCTCCGGCACGCGGGCAATTTGCGTCAACATATCCACGCCGCTCAATAGACCATCCACCGCTTCGGGCTGAATGACGATCTCACCCTTCTGGGCGGCGACGAAACAATCTTCCAGTGCGTGGGCGACTTTCACGGCGGGATCAAGGTTGACAATGCGTGCCGCGCCCTTCAGCGAATGGGCGGCGCGCATCATGGCCGCCAGCCGTTCTGTATTGCCGGGATCCTGCTCAAGGGCCAGCAGGCTCTCGTTCAGAATTGCCGTCTGGGTTTCCGTTTCCTGCCGGAACAGATCCAGCATGGAAAAAGCGCTTAAATCCTGTCCGCCGTTTGTCGTCATACTAACCTGTTCTGTAACTGCTCAGGTGGCATATCCAAAGACATTTTTACCACGGATATCACGGATAACAGGCATGTGGTCTGTCAAGTTGTTTGAGTAAGAATTATTAATGTTTTTTCTTCAAACTCTTTCAGAGACTTGTAACCCATCAATCGAATGCGCACGAGACCGATTTCACAAGCGATTTTATGCATCTTAATCCGAATATGCGTGGTCACCTCTGTCATGTGGGCAAAAAAGCCTTTGAGCAGATACCAGACGCTCACGACCAACTTACGGGCCA
>VSJD01000144.1 GCA_008636095.1 Kiritimatiellota bacterium
AACCAGCCGGTAGCGGAGGGCATGATCTTCATAATCGGGTTTGGACTTCGGACAATATATATTGGTTACTACAGTTGGTGTAATAAAAGTAGTTAAAGGATTGACCGATTCATCCCAGTTCGTAGTAGCAATCGGCAAATCCTTATCCAATCCCGCCCAGTTGGTCTCGGCTGTAGCCTGTAAACCACCAAAAACCTCTTCGGCGAAGAACGCGGCATGGGTATCCGCGATGGAACGGGCATTCTGATCCAGCCCCGCGGGGAACAGGCTCATAATGCTTAGAATGCCGATCGCCATGACCATCAGCGCCAGGGTGACCTCGACGAGACTGAATCCAGAGGTCAGAGGCCAGAGGTCAGAGGTCAGACTACGGCCTGAAGCGGACGACGGCCAGCCCACCGGCCTGTCCCGCCGTAGCGATTGCGCGTAGGGGGAAGCCCTTTGGGCGAAGGCGGGACGACGGACGACAGATTCTGACTCCTGACTTTCCGCCGTCGCCAAGGCTATGGCGGACACGCTGACTTCTGACCTCTGATCTCTGCCTTCTGATCTCTGCCTTCTGGCTATACTGGTTATTCGTTTGATATCCATTCGTGTCACTCAACATAATTCGCCCATCGTCCGTAATTTGTAATCCCGCGCAACATGGGATAAGTCTGGCGCTTGCCGCGCTTTCAGCGCTGTCCGCCGCTTATTGTCTGACCTCTGACTTCTGACTTCTGACCTCTGATCTCTATGGCTCCGCCTCACTGCACCTTGATCCCGCCCGTCAGGCCGTTAATGGAAATGGTCGTCTCGATAGTGTCGTTTTTCTTATCCACCAGCACTATGTTGGTTGTAGCGGAGCCTATGGTCAACCCGCCATCCGTCTTGAACGTCAGGCTTGCGCTCGGAACATCAAAACTCACATCCAGGGGGAGGTCCGTAATGCTCTGAACCAAGGCGCCTTCCGCATTGGTCGCATAATAGCAGGCATGGTCATTGGTGGCCAGAACGGGCACATTGTTGGTCGTCCAAACCAACCCGGTGGACGAAGCCACAAATGTAATTTGTTCCCGATGCGTGATGGCCCATTGGCGCGACAAGGCTACCGTGGAGCGGACGTTGTTGACGGCAGTGCGCATCCCCGCGCCACGCCCCATGCTGAGAAAGGACGGCAGGGAAACGGCCATGATGACCACCGCAATGACCATGACCACGAGGAGCTCGATGAGGGTGAAGGCGGAAGACGGACGACAGACCCCCCCACGCGAAGCCGCTACGGCGGGGCAGGCAACGGACGACAGACGACGGATGGCAGACGACGGACGACAGACCTGATCGGAAGGACGACGAAGCGGGGAGCGTGCAGTGTATGAAGAAGCATGAGGGACGGATTTTCCTGTATCCAACGATTTCATGGATTATTGTCCGTGGTTCACAAGTTACGCTCTACGCTCACCGCTCAACGTGTTTATGCCATTGTCATTTTGGATCGGGGATCGAGAGACATCGGCAGATTTTGATGGCAAGACGGTCAGGGATTTCTGTGTGTCGGGGAACCGCTTCGATCCTGCCGGTGCCGGGATTGACCCAAAGGGAGTGCGAGCCGCCCTCACGTTTCAGAAAGCAACTGTGGCGTCGAAGATGCCGCAGGAGTTCTTTTCTCTTCATCCGACGGCCACCAGTTCGCGTGTGGCATCCGCAGGAAGACCGCGAAGGGCATCGTCCCGTCTGTCCTCCAAGATAAGATCAATTGCTTCCGACAGGTTCTTCAGGCAATCCTCCTTTGTCTTGCCCAGTCCATTCGCGCCCGGAATTTCCGGACAATAGGCGATGACCCAATCCCCGTCCCGTTCCACGATAGCGGTAAATTCATTGTGCATATCCCTGACCTCCTATTCAGAACGGAGCGCATTCGACAATCTGACGGTTATTGTATTCACAATACCCTGAATCCGTGACGGGGTTTTATTTAAAGAGCCTTAAACCAAAGTTTATAACTGCTTACACAATCAGCACCGTATCACTCAACTGGGATGTGTTTGATTGCATGATAAGAGTCGCCCTGCGGGTGAGGTCATTGTGCCGCATCTGCTTTGTTGGCAAGGGGTTTGGAGTAGTCAACTACACCGTCACCCTTGCCGCCGCGCAGTTGCGGCACACTGACCTCATCACGGATTCAGGTATATTACAATGTATCACGGCAGTCAAATCCCGTCAACTTTTTTATTTCTGGGCCGTCATCTGGCGTCCCTTCTTCGCTCCGGGAGCTTCGCAGGGCAGGCTGGCGTCAGTCGTCCGTTCTCAGGCCGCCGTCCGGCGCTTGCCCTGCGTAGCGCTCCGGGCGAAGCAGGGTCCGTCGTCTGCCCTCTTCAATTCTTCCTTCAGTCCACAGCCTACAGCCCTCAGCCTTCTTCAGGGCATCTTCAGGGCAGCTCCGTCCAGGAATTCCAGGGCAGGGTATTGGAGGTGCCGCCCAGCGAGGCCACGCCGGCATCCACGGAGGGCATTGGATAATTGGTTAAACTGACTAAATTTATATTGGTTTTACCGATTTCCCGGCCCGAGGTGTTATTGGCCCTATAGGAGGATATGAAGTTCGTCGAAATGGACAATGTATTATCTTCCTTCTCGTCCATGCAGATGACATAGGGGATGCCCCAGGGATCGAGGTAATTACCCACATCATCCGGGTTGTTCGTGTTGACCTGCATATTGAGGAATATCTTGTTTTTGGGGTTAAACCGCCGGCCATCATGCACGACATTCGAGCCCAGCAGTGGCTGGATCACAAGCCAATTATTGGTGATATAGGTGGTATCCTGCGTCGCCTGGATCTGGGCCGGCCACTTGCCGTATTCCTGGCGATAGGCTTTGATGGCCATGAGAATCGTGCGCGTCTCCGCGGCCGCCTGCTTTTCCTTGGCGCGCGCACGCATGCCGATTATCACCGGGAACAGCAAGCCCGCCAGGATCGCAATGATCCCGATCACGAGCATCACTTCGAGGAGGGTGAAGCCTGAAGACAGACGCCGGATACCAGACGCCAGACGCCAGTCCGGAGAGGACGGACAAGGGAAGGCGGAAGACGAACCATGAAGATGACACCTGACGCCGGCCTGCCCTGCGAAGCTACCGGAGCGAAGAAGGGACGACGGACTGCAAAGACGACGACGGACGACGGACGACGGACGACAGACCGGAGAATACGGAAGCCCCGTTCTTTGGTTTTCGTTAATATCGGTCAATAAAATATTCATTTCGTGTTCTTTACGCGCCTGTCCCACCGTAGCTTCGGAGCGAAGTGGGATGATTCGCTGGCAATATTCCGGCTTCTTCTTTGGTCTGGCGTCTGGTATCTGGCATCCGGCGTCTCTCTTCACGGTCTGGCGTCTGGCATCCGGCGTCTGGTTCCCGACTAATCCCAGCTCTTGACATCGTCTCCGGTACCATAGTCATTGGTGCGATCGGCACCTGGGGACCACACGATCACCGCCCGATAAAGTTTCTGGCCACCGGCCAGGTCAATTTTGTTGTCGTAGTTGTCATCTACCTGGACCCAGTAGTAGGTTTTTAAGGCGGAATTGTACGGATCATACCAGGCATCCAGTGCACCATCCGAAGAATTGGTGGTCTCAAATTCGTAGAAGGCGATCCCATCAAGGTTGCCAGCGATCTTATCGCCCCTGAGGATATTAACAACACTTTCATCGATCTCTTGGGCCGTTCCCGGCCCAAAGGCCGACGGCCAGGTACGGTAATGGTCCAGATAAGCCTTGAAAGCGGTTTCCAGGTTTTTGACGGTGACCTTGGCCTTGGTGTATTTGGCCTTCTCCCGGATCGAAAAATACGAGGGCACAATAATGCCCAACAGAAGGGCAATGATCGAAATCACCACCAGCAGTTCCACCAGGGTGAAAGCACGTAGAGCGTGGAGCGTGCCCCTCGACTTTGCTCGGGACAGGGAGCGTGGAGCGTATTCCGCCCTCTGACCTCTGACTTCTGACATCTGGCATCTGTCGTCTGTCGTCTGTCGTCTGTCGTCTGCCCCCTGACCTCTGATATTTGTCTTCATTCGCTCATACCTTAAAATGTATTTGTTGTGATGGTATATGAAGTCCCATCGTAACATTCATACTTCCACTGCCGGCCTGATACCGGATCTATCGCCTTGGCCCGGTCAACCGGACGGGCTTTAGTATAAAGTATCGTTGCATCTACCATGGCGCCACTCTTGGTCCTCCGCTTTCCTTGATACTTGATCTCATCAGCAGCATTAAACTTGTACACGACATACAATATCGACACCTTATCAAACTGCATGAACGGACGCTTGCCTTCCCGCTCCTGCCTTAACATGAGCGGGAATGTGAGGCAATAATCATTCGTATATTTCTTACCATCGACAAATACAATCTCTATTGTGTTGGTTGAAAGGCTCACATTTGTTGCAACGGGGCTATTTGAGAAAGTACCCAAGTCTGGTATTACATTATCCCAATAATGCTTTGACGTTTCCGCTCGATTCGCGTAGGGGTTATTGGTCATCGGCGTAATGGGATATTCGCCATAGGTGGCACGGTAATCATCCAGGGCACTGCGGATTTTAGCCAACACCACTTCCTGGCGGGCCGCCTTGGCGCGCGTAATGGCATACTTGGAAACCGGGATCGTGATGCCCATGAGGATCGCAATGACCACGATCACGACTAAGAGCTCGATGAGGGTGAAGGCGGAAGACGGACGACAGACGGCGGACGACAGACGACAGACCTGACCACTGATCTCTGATCTCTGACCTCTGGCTATAGTCATTCTCTCGCCTGGGCGTAGCGCTCCGGACTTCGGCGAGCTCAGTCGAGCCGCGGAGCATGGTCGGCGGGACACGTCGGCGGAGCCTGGTCGTTGGGTATTCATTTGTTTCACTCAATGTAATTCCTGAACCGGTTGATTCGCACTCTATCTGATAAGGTTGTCATATTCGGAATGAGTACCTATCCAAAGCCAGACGATATCTTGATCTGTTTCAACACCAAGGGCTCTGTATTTCCTGCCGACACGCACAGAATGGAAACGGCCGGCTTTCTTGAAGTGCAGGGAAGGATGCTTTGAGTTATTCTTTAGCAACTTAAAATTATCATCAGCCAATGTTTGGATGTCGGCCGGCAAGTCGTAGTAACATTTCCAGAACCGCGGACTTGCGTGGTGGTTCACAGCCGGGTACACCTGTTCGCCTTCAGATCCTTGACGGCCTGATCTGCCAATGCGTCCAGCTTGCCGCTCTGAACATCCTGTTCAAACTGTCTATCCCAGACACCGGCATCAAACTCCTCGAACCAAGAACGAAAAGAATAAAGTTCCCGTTCGGGCAAATGCTGAACAGCTTTTTCTATTTCTCGAACTGTAGTCATGGTGTAGATTTAATCTTTTAACTGTTCCAAAACAAGCATAATTTTTTAAGCTAGCCTGATCTATTCATGCGCCAAGTTTGCCACAGGTGCAAGGCAAAATCGGCGCACCTTTCGGTGACTTTTGGTGAAAAACAGCAAAAAGTCTTGGTTCAAAAATGTTTTTTCCGCTATATGTGTATCCTCTTTGTTTTCAACATTTAATATTGCTTTTGCTGTTTTCATGAATAGATCAGGATAGGGGAACATTTCCTGGTTCGGATACTCCGTTAACCCTGCGATTCCTCCTTCGGCGGACAAGGCTCACCGGGCTATGATGCGGCACCCCGTTGGAGTGCAAAGCTTCAGCCCAAAGCCTACCTGCCCGTAGTACTTCGCTCAGCGTTACAGGCGGGCAAGCTGTCGTCTGATTTCACATCCCCGTAAAATTTGTGACCGAAATGTTATTGGTAAAACTCGCTTGTGAAATGTTATTAGAGCCAATCCAGCCGACATGGCCATCCATGGCCACGTAATTGGCGCCATAGACATTGTCCTTGCCCAGATGATGAAAACCGACTTCCGTCAGCCACCAGGCATTGGTCCATTTGGGCGTGTCCTGGGTAACAGCCTCACCTTGGCTATTGGTGCCATTGAACATCCAATTGGTGTAGCTAAGCGTCGCCCACCAACCGTCCCTGGCATTCCAATCAATAAAAGCGATGACATTTGCAGGTATGTCTTTCTTGTTCTTATAAAGTTGCCGGTGGTTGATGGCATAGGTGGTGAAACTTGGATCCAAATTTAGTTTGCCATTGGCGTCATAGCCGGGGCCATAATCCACGCGCTGTTCAAAATCTGCTAACACCACCTCATAACCCGCCCAATCGATCGTATCCCGCAGCCCCTTGAAATTTGGTGAATCCGGGTCAAAGAAATTTCCGTCTTTTTTTATCTGTTGCATCACGGCCGGACAAACCCGGATGGATGAATTGCCGGCTGAGAGCGACTGGATCGTAACCTCGGCAGGGATATATGCTGGAATCATATTCTTCCAATAATCCATCTCACTGCCAGCTTGCCCGCCCGATGGTGACACGCGATCCCCATAGGTCCCCTTCAGCCCCGTTTCTGAAGCATCATAGCCACGCCCCGCATTCTGGCCGCCAGCGCCTGGATAAATAAAATAGCCGCTTTTATCCGCCATATACTGGTTCATGGCAATGCCGTACTGGCGGAGATTGTTCTGGCAATTGGAGGACCAGGCCTTTTCGCGCATGGTGCGGATATTGGGGATCAACAGCATTAGCAAAATAGCGATAATGGCCACCACGACCATTAATTCGACCAGGGTGAAACCAGACGACAGACGACAGACGACGGACGA
>VSJD01000042.1 GCA_008636095.1 Kiritimatiellota bacterium
ACCCCGGACAATTGGTGGCGGGATGAGGAAGGATTGGTGAATGTGGTTAATGAAATTATTAAAACTGTTCTTTACTGGTGGCAATATGGGCTGGCGCCATGGCAGAAATGAAGAATGTAGCCATGTCGGTCCAAAGGCCAAGTGGTCGCTTAGCCCGCAAGGTGGCTGACACGAAAGGCAGAATGAAGCCTGCCCGAGCTCGGCCAGGGAATGAAGAAACAAGGTCATAATAATTCTGCATGCTACATTTTCATGCGGTGAACAACCTAAATCGGATTAGAGATGATTTCTTCCCTTATCATTTATTTAGAGTTGTTTATCGCCCTCTTTTTCCTGCCGGGATTTTTTATCACCATAATTCTGGGGATTAAAAAGTTCCGCTTTCTGCTTTCGTTCGCGCTCTCCTACGCCCTTCTTGTGCTTACGCTCTTGCCATTTGAATATTATGCCCAGCCGATTACCCGTTGGCAGTGGTGTGTTCTGTTGGAATGGGTGATTTTGGCCGCTTTGGCCGTTGCCAAAACGTTCATATATAGGAACTCTAAAAAGGTAGGGCCGCACAGCCTGTGCAGCCGAAAAGCCGGCGCGACCACGCCTCCGGCGTGGCAAGCAGGCTGTTTACCCCGCTTAGAGCGGGATCCCGCCCTACCAGTGAAAAGTTGCCGAGGGCCAAATTTTCTCCGCGGTCTTTTGAACCCCCGTCTGCTCGTCCCCCTTGTTTTGGCCGCAATAATTTGCGGCTATCTAGTATATGCCGGTCCTTATCTTGAAATCCCAGCTGATGCGTGGACACATGCGTCCTGGTTCCAGTGGCATAAATATGATATAATTAATCTAATCTGTTTTCCATCCGGTTTATCTTTTCAGAGCCTTCTCTGGCATCAGACCTTGTCTCCTTGGTGTTTTAATCCTTGGTATTTTATGCATGCCTGGCTTTGCCATGTTTCGGGACTGGCGATTATGGGTTTTCTGCATGTCCTGACATTCGTAAATGTTACGGTTTTTCTTCTGGCAATATATTATTTCGGCCTGTTCATTTTTGCCGGCCTGCGTATCAGCGCGCTCACGAAAATGATGATGGCGGCCGTTGCTTCTTTGTTTGCCGCCGCTACCATGGGAAACAATGTGTTTGCCTATACCCGTTATTATGCGTTTGCCCCTGCTATTTTGAACTATGTGCTTTTTCTTGCGGCCATGGCCGTGATTATTCTCTGGCTACGCTCCAATCGCTGGCGGGGGCATGCGCTCTGGATTGCGCCGGTTTTATTGATTGTGACCAATGCCATTCATACCCAAGAGGCATTATTTGTTTTTATTATGACTCTGGCTCTGAGTTTTGTGGGATGCCTCGGCTTGTGTTGGCGTAAGTTTTTTAACATAGCACGGTATGGCCGCAAACAGAATGTCATTCCCGCGAGCTTACTCCGCCGTAGCAAAGCCCCTGGCTGCGAAGGCCGGAAGGCGGGAATCCAAGGGAGGAAGCTCTTGATTCCCATTTTCATGGGAATGACAAAATGGAAAGACCGCCTGGCCGGGCGGTCTTTCTATGGTAACCGTTGGACGGTCAGAGAGTGGAAAAACTTGATCATGGCCGGCATCCTACTTCTTGTGTTTTTCGCCGGGTTTGCCGCCATCCGGCATTTCAAGCCTGGTTCATGGATTTCCCCTGATATGATTATGCCCCACGCGGGCCTTCCCACGGAGCCGGTCAATTTTATTTTCCGGAACTTGATAATCAGTGTGCCGGAGAATCCTTATCTTCGCCTGGCAGTGTATCAGCTCTTTATTTTTTACCAGGTGGTGGGATGCTGGGGGTTGTTTGTGTATCTGCTGTTTTTAATGATGATTCGGCGCTTTGTCAAACTGCCTTACCTCATAGCCGGCATGCTTATTGTCCCGCTTTTGACGGTCTTTAATCCCTTTACGACGGATCTGATAGTAAGGATGAACCAGAGCGCGGCATTATATCGTTTTATTTATTTAATTCCCCTCCCGTTTGTCGGCGGTTATCTCTTTGTTCATTTTTGGGGTAAGGCGCGGGAATGGTTTTACAGGATGCGCGCGGCACCGGAGAAATCAGTCTCTCCAATCTGGCCGCGGCTATCCTGGCTTAATTTTGCCGGATGTATTCTGGTTCTTGCCGGATTGATTGGCTTGATCTTTCCGATAAACACGGCCGGTATTTACGCACCCTACAGCAAAATTTATACTTTGCGGAAGATTCCGGCCGGGAACGATTATCGTTTGATTTATGATTTGGGAACAATCATGGCAAAATATGAAAACAAGGTTATTCTGACGGACGGCTGGACCTCCCACTACCTTGCGTTCTATTCCCCGAAAAACACTTACTGCTACGCAAAATGGTTGAACTCGTCAAATCCTGAAAATGAACCGCCGGAACCATATACCTGGGAAAAACTACGTCGTCGTGGACTGATTGTCATAAACCGCCGTAACGGCGACTTAAGCATTACCGGTAGAATTGCAAAGCACTGGCCGGAAGATGTTCTTCCGAAAGTGAGCCGCTATTATTCCTTTGAAGCGCAACATTATCTTGAATCGCATCCGGAAAAATTCCAGAAAATCTGGTCCCAGGATCGGATTACCGTCTATGCCGTCCGCTGACATGCTGGTTGAAGGCGCGGTCATGCTGTTCGTTCTTTCTCGCTTGACGCTCTGCCGTCAGGAGCATTCCCAAGCGGTGTTCAATCGCTTATTGGTGATGTGACTGATCTGGCGGCGGTGCAATCTGCCATGCACGGTGTGGATGCGGGCAATTCGTGATGCTTGACATAAAGTTACACTTACCGTAACTTTATGTACAGAAATGAGCCCACAACCTGTTACCAGTATGATTAGGACTCTGAACGATCTCGCCGACAGGGATCGTTGTCTTTTCACGCTGTCAGATCTGCGCGGGATCCTGCCTGAACCGAGCGCCGGAGCCTTCAAGACTATGCTCAGCCGAGCGGAGAAAAAGGGCGCTCTAAAACGTGTCTGCCGGGGACTCTATTTCTATCCGCAACCAGACTGCGAACAGGGACTGCTGCTGTTTCATGCCGCCGCCCGACTGCGCGCGGACGAGTTCAACTATATCAGTCTGGAGACGGCGCTCAGTGATGCCGGCGTGATTTCTCAGGTGCCCATGAACTGGATCACAATCATGTCTTCGGGACGACGAAACACCATCCGATGCGGCGAATGGGGAACTATTGAATTCGTACATACCTGCCGGAAGCCCGCGGAATTGCGCAATAACCTGACCTATGACGCCCGCTGCCGCATGTGGCGCGCATCGGTGTCATTGGCCATTCGGGACATGCGTTTCACGCGCCGAACGATGGATTTGGTTAATCAGGAGGTGGCCGATGAATTTGTTTGATCAGCTTGTGTCGCTGGCCACTAAGAGACAATCAGGCCTGATCCCGTTGCGCTCAGTGGTGGAAAAAGAGCTTTTACATCACGACATCCTGCGCGAGATGAATAAAGCGGGATTGCTGGCACAGCTCACCTTCATCGGCGGCACCTGTTTGCGGATGTGCTACAATTCCAACCGGCTAAGCGAAAATCTGGACTTCACCGGCGGGCATGCTTTCAACAAAGCCACACTCAGCGCCCTGAGACAGGCTTTGCCGGACATGTTCCGCGCCAAGTATGGCTTGGAGGCTCAAGTGAAAGAACCAATCAGGGAGACCGGCAATGTAAACACATGGCGGTTGAAAATCGTGACCAAACCTGAAGAAAAGCATTTACCCACCCAGCAAATCAATCTCGACGTTTGCGCAATTCCCAGCCACGACCAGCGCCCCATGATGCTTCGTAACCATTACGGAGTGGATATGGGAACATCCGGCTTGATTCTTCGCGCGCAAAGCCGTGAAGAAATTCTTGCCGACAAAGTCGTGGCCATGGCCTTTCGCCCGAATCGCATCAAGAATCGTGATCTATGGGACATCGGCTGGCTGAAGCAGCAAAACGTTGAATTACCGATGAAACTTGTTCCCCTGAAAGTTGCCGATCACCGGAGAACCCCCGACGAATTCATCCGTCTGTTGAGCGCCCGGCTGAAGCCTTTGCCCGGCGACAAAACTGCCCATGCAGACTTTGTCGGAGAAATGCGACGATTCCTGCCGGCATCCATTGTGGAGGATACCGTGGAAAAGTCTGACTTCTGGCAGTACCTGACTCGTCTTGTACGCGAGGAATGTGATCAAGTATTTGCAACAATGGAATGAATAACGGGAAAGTTTGCGTATTCCATGAGTGGTCACTCCGGGTCGGTGAGGGGGCGCGGGGAAAACGGACCCCCTTCGCGAAACCGCTACGGCGGGGCAGGCGACGGACCAGGCTTCGCCCCGGCACGCGGCTGACCGGAGAAGATGAAAGATCGATATTGACATAATCATATCGATTGATATGATTGCATTGATTGATTATAAATAGGGGGAATTATGGCAACTATTGTTTCCGCCGTGTATGCCAGGCGTAATTTCGGGCGCCTGCTTAATATCGTCACGCTGACAGGTAAAGATGTGTTGATTGAGCGCGCCGGAAAACGGATTGCCCGATTGACTGATCTGTCGCCTGCCGTCCGGCAACCTGCCGAAAAATTAGATTTACGTAAAATTCGCGGCATTGGCAAAACGCTGTGGCGCTCGGTCGGCACCGATGCCTATGTGAAAGGGGAGCGCAAGCAATGGGCGTAAAACTGCAATCAGGTCAAACCGTGTTCATTGACACGGCGCCGTTGATTTATTTTATCGAGGAAAACGACCGCTACATTGAAAGTCTGACCGAATTTTTTGATGCGGTGACAAGGCTGGATATTATGCTTGTCACCTCGATGATAACGTATATTGAAATCCTGTCGTTGCCGGAAAAACAGGGGCAGGCCAAATTGGCAGCCAGGTATCGGGAGTTTTTGACCAATTCAGAACAACTGAGTATTTATTCTCTTACCGTACCTGTCGCCGAAGCTGCCATTCGATTCCGTGCACATGAAGGATTGCGGACCCCCGATGCCATCCAATTGGCCACCGCGCTGGTTTGCGGCGCAGATTTTGTGCTGACCAATGACCGGGCGTGGCGCAAGATTCATGCGCCCCGGGTTGTTATAATAGACGAACTATAATCCGTTATGGTCGTTTCAGTCCACGAAGGATACTGATAAGGAGCGCGGATGAAATTTGAAATTCGGCAGGTGCGCAACGGGGCCGTGTTACGGGTGGAGGCCAACGGTGCGGAGGGGCCAGAGGAAATTACCTATCAAGAAAGGGAGGACGACGAGATTGAAGCTTTTGCCGACTTCCTTCGCGTCGTGTTGGACCATTATGGCCCCACCACCAGTCGCTATTCACAGAAAAGAATTCGTGTTCTTGTCGAACCGGGAGACAAATATGAATCACCCCCAGCTCAACCCGGAGACTGCGTGCATGCCCCGCATGCGCTGGGGACTGTTTCCGGAAACGGTATTTCGGTGTGCGGTAAAAATCAGGGCACCAGATAATAGCATGGCAGATGCCATAGCGTTCAAGGGATTATCTGAAAGACCTCAATCCGGTCTTTTGCCCACAACAATTTGAACTGATTGGTACGGCTTTTGACGAAGGCTATGGCTTTGGGCGAATAAAAACGGCTGGTCAGGAAAGCATCCTCCGACCAGTGCTTGGAAATACGGCCGGTCACGCTCGGTACGCCATTCCGCCGGTTAATGATGACTATTCCTCTCGTCCGGAACTCCGGTTGCCGTTTGGTGGCCTCAAGGAATTGTGTTTCCGGCTCGTTTGAATCCATCCATTGCAATCCGTATGCGGGATATTCCGGATATAGACGACAAAATATCTGACAAGTATTAGGATCGGTGATCAGCATTGGGTTTTGAAAACCGGCGGCGAAATCAGTCAGATCTTGCCACCGTTCTACGTCGTTTCCAAAATGGCTGGTCAACGTGTACAAGCGGCTGAAGGGCGCGTCTATCCATCGGTTTTGAATGGGAAAGATTAACCCGATAAGTCCAATAATGATAATTATCGCTTTGATCAAGGTGGCCTTGGATCGTCTTCCGAATGATTCCGCGCCCTGGCGTCCCATCCGCAGCCTTAGGGATTCGACGGCGCTTCCCAAGGCGAAGGCAGCCACAAAGGGGAGCGGCAACATATAATTGAGGCGCCAGATGGTTACGGGCGGCATGCCGGGCGATTGCTGCAGGGTAATCAGGCGGACAAACAGGTCTATGGTGATCGGATTGAAAACAGTGAGCAAAGGCATGGCCATCCCCGCCAGTAAGTAGTTCGATTTGGCCATTTGCCGGAAGCCCAGCAGGAAGGCGATATACACAAAAAATCCCCAGCAACCGATGGTTTGATAAAACGTATAAAATTGATAGACGAACAATCGCACTACGGGATGGGTTGGGGGGCTGATAGTAAAGGCCTT